>JANPGV010000028.1:0-4340 GCA_031424145.1 Ilumatobacteraceae bacterium | reverse complement strand
GACCTCGCACTTTGCCGGAGGCAGCATCTCGATTGCAGACGCTGACGGCTCGCGTCGAACGCTTGTGAGGGCGAACAAGGAGATCTGGTTACCCACGATCTCACCCGACGGAAGCAACGTGGCGTACCTCGACGGCGGCGTGATCTACGTTGTTGACGTCGCGACGGGTGAATCCTCGGACGTGGCAACTGGTCGGTCTGTTGCGTGGCTCGACAACCACACGCTGATCGTGGTTCCCGACGGATAAGAGTCTTAGCGCGCCCACGCCCACATCCCGATCGCCGACCGCTGGGGAGATGCCGGTCACGACACCAAATGGGGCGTCGCCACACGGTGTTCGACCCTGCTATCCGCCACCGCTCACACTTCCATCGACAGCGGCGCGGTCCTCCTTCAGATTCCGCGCTTCGGCGCAGCGTTTCGACCTTTCGAGAGGTCAGCGATTGCGTCAGCGACGCAGTGGTATGGTCGCCTCCGTCGTCGTCGAAGGAAGTGGTGCCGTGACTTTCGCTAGTGGTGGCTATCCCGTCCAGAAACCCATGCCAGGCGGGGGACCGACACGCGCCCACAGCGTAAAGTTGGCGATCAAGTCCCGCATGGAGGTCCTCACTGGTGTGCCACTGTTCGCCGGGCTGTCGAAACGCCAATTACAGGAGATTGCGCGTGGCTGCACCAGCCGTCGTTGGCCCTCGGACTGCATCGTGGTTCCCGAAGGTACGAAAGCCGAAGTCTGCTACATCATCGTCGAGGGAACAGTCGATGTGCGTCGACACGGCCGCACCATCGCCCAACTCGGTCCTGGGGAGTTCTTTGGAGAGATCGGGCTCCTCGATCCAGGTCCCCGCTCCGCAACAGTGACGACCACCACCGAAATGACCACAGTGGAGCTGTCGCGACGGAATTTCCTGGCGGTCGCCGGGGACAAACCCGCGATCCTGTTGCGGATGTTGGAAGCGTTGGCGAAACGCCTCCGGGAGACCACCGCGACGCTCTCGTACTAGTCGGGTTGTGGGAGTTTGCGGCCCTCGACACCCGAGGATGGGCCTGACCTGATGGACCCACATCCCATCATTCGGCGGATCGATAACACGTGACAACGCGCTTGACGCCTCAATCCGTAAGGCCGCGCATCTTCCGCGCTGGTCATCTCACTGCGGGTTATGTCGACAGGCCCGCTTGGCCGGCGCTTCGCGCCACCAGGTTTCACCACACCCACACGTCGCCGTCGACCACGCCAGCATCCAACAACTCGTCGATTACCACCAGCGAACAACCCATCACGCCCACGGGCTGACCGACGAGGCGTGCTCTTCGTTGTCAACCCAGACTCACCAGCTGCGAGCCGGCAGGTGAAGCGTCCGCGTCGACTCAAGTAGCTTCTTGCCTCATGCGGTCGATCCCTACCGGGACTGTCACGTTCATGTTCTCGGACGTAGTCGGATCGACACGGCTGTGGGGCAAGGATCCCGATGCGATGTCGGCCTCGCTTCGCCTCCACGACGCGTTGTTCACTGCCACGATCGCGCGGTTCGGTGGCCATGTGTTCGCGACTGGTGGGGACTCGTTCGCGGCGGCGTTCAACGCGGCAAGTGCGGGCATCGAGTGCGCAGCTGCGCTCCAAGACACCCTCGCCATCATCGATTGGGGCGCGGGTCCGGCGCTGTCGGTGCGCATCGGTCTCCACGCCGGGGAGGCTGAGGAGCGCGGCGGCAACTACTTCGGTCGGTCGGTGAATCTGGCAGCAAGGGTGATGTCGGTCGCTCACGGAGGTCAGTGCGTGTTCACCGACTCCGTGCGCGATTCCGCGGCGATTCGTTCGACCGATCTTGGTGTTCACGCCCTGCGTGATATCGAGGCGCCGGTTCATCTGAATCAGCTCGGCGACGGCGAGTTCGCGCCGTTGTGGAGCGTTGGCGTCGGGATGGTCTCGTTGCCGTTACCGCGTACGTCGCTGATCGGTCGCGAGGAGTCGGTCGGGTACGTTCGCAAGCTCGTCGCCATGCACCGGTTGGTCACGATCACTGGTGTGGGTGGTTGCGGGAAGACGCGCCTGGCGATCGAGGTCGCTTATAGGGAAGTGCCGTCGCACCCGGAGGGGGTGTGGTTCGCTGATCTGTCGGCGATTACGGACGCTGTTGCGTTGCCGGGTGCGGTCGCTTGCGCGCTTGACCTCGGTGTTGTCGCGGGGGTCGATCCGCTTGACCAGATCGCGACGTACCTCGCGTCTCGTGATGCCCTGTTGGTGGTAGACAATTGTGAGCACCTGGCGGATGTAGTGGCCGAGTGGCTCGACGTCCTGCTTGCTCGCTGCGCACGACTGACGGTGCTGGCAACGAGCCGGGAGATGCTCGGTATCGATGGCGAGTTGCCGTGGAAGATCCCGTCGCTCACCTCCGGTTCAGATGAGGCCGCGGTGCGGCTGTTCATCGACCGGGCGGCGTCGGTCGGTGTGACGATCCCCGAGGACAAAGAGACGGTCGCGCTGCTCGCTGATATTGCGCAGCGTCTTGACGGAATTCCGCTTGCGATCGAGTTGGCCGCAGGGCGCACTCAAACGCTGGAGTTGACCGAGATCCGCGATCTGCTCGGTGATCGGTTCCGTCTGCTATCGGGTGGCACACGACGGTCACGGCAGCGACAAGCGACGCTCGAAGGCGCAGTGCAGTGGTCATATGACCTACTGTCGGACGCTGAGAAGGCGATGCTCCAGATGCTGTCGGTGTTCCAGGGCGGCTTCGCGATTGCGGACGCCGCGTCGGTTGCCGGCATGGACCGGCTCGCAACGGTCGATGTGGTCGAATCGCTCGTCGCGAAGTCGCTCGTAGACGTAACCCGGGATGGCGCCGGGCACCTTCGGCACCGGCTCTTGGAAACGATCCGCCTGTTCGCGCTTGCCCGGCTTGTCGACTCCGGCGACGCTGACGCGACGCGAGACCGGCACATGGAGCACTTCTATCGTGACGAAGGCTGTGCAACCTTTGATAAATGGATGTCGCTGACAACGGTGACCCGGTTGGGACGCGAGTATGAGAACTTTCGTTCGGCAGCCACCTGGGCACTCGAACGGGGCCGCCCGGACGTGACGGCACGCATCGCGGTGTTCCTCGTCGAGCCGGCGGGTGCTCGCGGAGAAACACCGCTCGTGATCCGCTGCTTACAACTACCTGCTGAAATGTCGACCGAAGACCGAATCCTGGTAAACACGCAGCTGAGTTTCGTTTCAGTTATCGTGGGTGACACCGCTACTGCGCAGAGCGCGATCGCTGTCGCGCTCGAACTGGCCGAGCGCCACCCCGGCGAATGGGCCACGTACGCATTCGCAAACCAGGGAGCGCGACTCGCGTTCTTCGGGCAACTGGAAGAGTCCGGGCTCATACTTCGCGACGCCCTCAGGTCAGCTGAACAGCTCAACACCGGGCCGAGAATCCAGGCGTTGGTGGCGGACTTCCTGACCATCTACCTGCTGCAGGCGTGGCGTTGGCAGGAAACGATCGACGTCGTCGACCACGCTCTCGAGATCGCCCCGGACTACGGCTTCCGTCATGTGATCGAAGTGAACCGCGCGACGGCACTTCTCGCGCTCGGTCGAATCGACGAGGCCCAACGAGCGATGCTCACCCACGCTGACATCCCGGAAGCCTCGCAGTGGTCCCAGATGAACCTCGTCTGTGCGCACGCCGTGATGGGCCACACCCACACACCGGAAGTCGCCGCGAAATCGCTCGCGTCGGTGACGGCCGAGTTCGTCGCCCGCCGCCCACAGCACACGTCAGATTTCCTCATCGGCTTCGCGTACCTCAGATACCTCACCGGTGACACCGCCCGCGTCCGCGAGATCATCGACCACACATACTCCGCCGGCCTGACCGGACTCTGGAGCTACCTCGCGCTCGCACCCCTCGGAGCCACCACCGACAACGCCATAGAGACCTACGACAACTACGCCCGAGAACATCCCCTCGAACAACGGTTGGCCCGTACCGGCGCCCACAGCCACCGCCTCTTGACCGAAGAGCTCGAATTCTGGACATAGGAGAGCCACCAAGTGGACCACCTGAGTTTGTCAAGGGATCAGCCTCACGACGTTGCAGATCGGTTCACTGCGGGCCACGACGACGGTGGGACTGTCAGGAACTTTGTGTAACTGGCGTGATCTGAGGGTCCGCGACTGAGGGTCGCGGGCTGGAGAGGATCACATTATGAATTCATCATCTACAACGTCGCCGGTTGTCGAGCCGGCGAAGGGGTCGGTGCCGCGTATCGTTCCGCTGGTGGGTGACGTGCCAGCGATGCGTGAATGGGCTGAGGAGCTCGTCGAGCGGGCCCGCACCCAAGGCGTC
>JANPGV010000027.1:0-22672 GCA_031424145.1 Ilumatobacteraceae bacterium | reverse complement strand
GCTCAGGCCGTCGGTGCGCCCTCTCAGATAGCGGTCGGCGAGGTCGGCGGTCGAGACGGTCCGGGCGTTGACGAAGCCTGCTTCGCGGGCCAACGCCATCATCTCCTCCGGCGCATAGAAGCTCAGCCACGGCGTCCCGGACATCTGCGCACCCCGCGCCGCTCCCTCAAGGCCGGGTCGGTCGGCCTCGTCGAGGAGTTCGAAGGGGAGCATGAAGGTCATGAACACGATCGAGCCCGGCGCCAAACCTGCGAGCCGGTGCAACGTCGCCGCGGTCGCCGCCTTGGTGATGTACATCGATACGCCACTCGATGAGACGAGTGCTCTGGCCTGCGTGTCGAGGCCTTCGTCGAGCAGTGCCCGCCACCAGTCCTCATCGGCCTCGAAGTCGACGGGAATCAGCCGCAGCGAGTCGGCCACGCCGTAGCCGAGAGCTTCCAACCGTTGGCGCTTCCATGCCTGAGGGCCGGGCTGGTCGATCTCGAAGACCACCACCTGAGTCGCGAGGTCCGGGTGTCGCTGCACGAATGTGTCGAGGCCTGCGCCCAGGAGGATGTACTGGCCGATGCCCTCCTCGACGAGCAGATCCTCGACGAACCGAGTACGAGCAACGATCCCTGCCCGATAGGCACGCGTGCCCAGCGGGTGCATGTCGGGCCGGTCGCGCCAGCCCTCGCCGGGCGATGCCAATGCGAGGCCGATCTCGTCCTCGATGAGGTGCGGCGGTTCGTCGATCTGGACGTGCATGGCGCGCCACAGCGCGGTGCGCACGGCGCTGCTGTCTGGCGCGACGTTCATTTGGCGACCGACGCCCGGAGGCTAGCTCGGCGAGAGAGGACGTCCGTCTGCTTGTCGGGTTCGAAGCCGACGCTGAGGTAGAGACCCCCCGCTGCTGGGTTGTCCGGTTCGAAGCAGATCTTGATGCGCACTGCGCCGGCCTGAGCGAGAACGTCGATGCCGGCGGTGAGCAGGTGGCGGGCAAGTCCTCGTCGCTGGTGATCGTCCTCGGTGCGCATGGGTTCGACGAGACCCGTGGCGGATTCCGGATCGAACCAGAACAACCCGTACGCTGCGACTCTGTCGCGACTGTCGAGTACGAGAAGATCGAGGTCGGGGCGGTACAGCGAAGTTTGACGAAGGCGCGTCTCGACGTCGGGTCCGCTTCGGCGGATCATGTGATGCGGACGCAGCATCGTGTCAAGGCGACTGGACAACCGATAGTCCGCGTGCAGCGGGCTGATCGCTGGTCGACCGTTTGCAGCCAGCCACGTCTCGACCACCCCGTCTTTCTTGATCGCGAAGCCATGGCCGACCAACACCTCGCGCATGACATCATCGGCACGGTCGACCTCGAGTTCGACGGTTCCAAACCCGGACTCACTGGCGTGAGCAAGCCCGCGCTCGATGACATGTGCAACCCAGTCGGGAGTTGCGTCGGGCATGACGATCGGGTCGAGAGCTATCCGGTCGCCCCAGTCCGTTGCGATGACTGCAGCTTCTGGGCGACCAAGGTGATCGAACCAGAAGAGCTGTCGGAGATCGTCGGTTGAGCGCGGGGTGCGCCACCACCACTGCAGGTCGGCGGCTTCGTACAACCCTTTCGTGGGGTGAGCGCTGCGGACTCGGTGCAGGAGCGCAGTCGCAGCTTCCAAGTACTCAACACCAACCTGATGCTGTTCTCGAATCGTTCGCACGTCTCAAACCTACGGTGCCGAGATTGCCCGAGTGCTACCTGTCCATCGGAGTGTTTGCAGCCACCCCGGGGTGTCCGGAAACACTCCGATGAGGCCTGGCGCGCGCCAATGCGGCGAAGGCACGAACGGCCGCGCCTTGCGCCCACGGCGATGGCTCGGTAGGACAGTTCTCGTAAGTGGTGATGTCCCAACTCGGCAGCACGTCGGTGGTGACACCCGTGTAGGTTCCGTCGACATCGACGGCGCGGACGCACGCTTCGGTGGCCCGCTCGAGGACATCGGGTGGGAGCGTCACGATGCCCGAGGCAGCCGGATGCAGAGCAGCGGCGACATAGAAGGCCGCAGTCGAGGTTTCGACGCCGGCAGGCGCGTGGTCGAGGACCTCTGCCCAGTTCCCGTCGGGCGTTTGCGTTGCGGCGAGCAGTTCGAGAACCTCGACGGCTACGTCGAGCGCCTCGCCGGCGTCATCGCCGCCCACGATGTGCACGAGGTCGAGCAACCCCAGCAACGCCCAGCCCAGACCGCGTGTCCAGGCCACGTCGTTGTTGCGCTTGCGGGTCGGATCGAACCACTGCGCCCAACCCGAATCGCAGCGGAGCACCGTCATGCTGTCGACCGCAATTCCAATCGCCTTCCGTGCCAAGTCCGGGTCATCACGCCACCGCGCGGCAAGGGTTTAGGTGGCGGGCACGTGGTACACCGCGTCGATGCAAACGCCGAAGCGGAACGCGAGGCGATGCGGCTCGAGCGCCGGCACCTCGCCGTACACCATCGGCAAGCCATCGAGGCGCGACAGCAGCCGGTCCGCGGCCGACGCCGGCAGGTCGCCATCCATCACGAGTTGGATGATCGCGGCACCTGGCGCCAACACGTCGTCGAAGTTCGGCAGGCAGTGGGTGTTCCACCGCGACAGCGTCTCGACGACTGAATTGCGGTACTTGCCGGCACCCAACGAATCTGCCTCGAGCAGTCCATCGATCGCGATCGCGTCACCCCAGTACCAGCAATGAAAGCGCCAGTCGGTCATTCGATCAGCAACACGCGTGAACATCGCCGGGGCGGGCGGCACCGGATCCATCAGCCGGTGATCCCGGCGCTGAGGTCACGTTTCCCAGCGGCACGATCGTCGGCCCACTGCTGCAGCGTCGCTTCCAACTCCGCAGATCCGGTGGCCTTCGCCCACTGCACGGGTAGGGCCGGGAACGAGTAGTCGCCGATGTCGGCCGGTTGATAGTCCTCCGCTCGGCGTTGCATCGCCGCCTCGATCGCCGGGCCCAGCCGTTGCTGCTTGGCCTTGACCTGGGCCTCGTCGCGGTCGATGAACTCGGGCAAGATCTCACGTCCGAAGATCTCGATCGATTCCATGATGTGCTCGTGCTGGTTGCGACCGGCCTGCAGCACGAAGATGACCTGGTCGACGCCGGCCTCTTCGAATCGCCGCAGGTACTCACGCACCTGCGCGGGTGTGCCAACGCTGCCGCGCAGTCCCTTCGAATCCCCGGCGGCTTGCTTGGCTCCGAGTGCGTCGACGCGCTGCCCGGCCCGAACCGCGGCAGCGATGGCATCAGGGTCGTAGCCCTGGGCCGCGCGCCGCTCGACGTACTGCGACCACACGTCGGTCCGCCCCGGTTGGTGCTCGCCGAAGACGTAGAAATGACCGAGCGAGTAGCCGAAGAAGTTGGCACCTTCGGTGCCGCGTCGGATGGCTTCGTCCTCGTCGTGGTGCAACATCATCGGGCTGACACAGGCGACCTGCGGATTGACGCTGAACCCGACGGGATGACACTTCTCGGTGAACGTGCGCTCGTACTCGGTGACCCAGTTGACGGCTTCCTCCGGATCGATGAACGCGAACGTCAATGCCCCCATGCCCTTCTCCGCAGCGAGCAGGATCGTCTCGCGGCGACTGCACGCCACCCACAACGGCGGATGCGGCTTCTGCACAGGCTTCGGGATGACGTTGCGCGGCGGCATCTGCACGTACTTGCCGTCGACCCCGGTGAACGGCGTCTCGGCCATGCACCGAACCGCGACCTCGAGACCTTCCAGCCACTGCTCGCGCTTCTCGAGCGGGTTGACACCGAAACCTGCTAGCTCGGCTTCGCTCGACGACTCGCCACTGCCGAACTCGACCCGGCCGCCCGACACGAGGTCGAGCATGCTGACACGTTCGGCGGTGCGTGCCGGGTGGTTGAAGCGGGGTGCGGTGAGGATGATGCCGTGGCCGAGGCGCATGTTCGTGGTGCGCTGGCTGCACGCCGCGAGGAACACCTCGGGCGCCGAGGAGTGGCTGTACTCCTCGAGGAAGTGGTGCTCGACCTCCCACACGTACTGGATGCCGAGCGAATCGGCGAACTCGACCTGGTCGAGGGCATCTTTGATGAGTTGGTATTCGGTGCCGTCGTCCCAGGGCCTGCCGATCTGGTGCTCGTAGAAGATGCCGAACTTCATGTCAGGTGGCCGCCGCAGCGACCGCGTCGACCAACTGATCCATGTGCTCGTCGCGGATGACAAGTGGCGGACACATCACCAGGCCATCGGCAAGCGCGCGCACGATCACGCCGCTCTTGTCGAGCATGTGATCGCGCATCGCCTTCGCATCCTGGTCGGGTCGGACGCGGAGCGCCCACATGCCGCCGACCCCACGAACGTCCTCGACGACACCATCCGAGGCAAGAGCGTGGAGGCCGCCGCCCAACCGGTCTTCGATGTGCTTGGCGCGCTCGACGAGACCCTCGCGGCGAATGATCTCGAGGTTCTTCAGCGCGGCCGCACACGCCGTTGGATGACCGGAGTAGGTGAAGCCATGGAACAGGAAGAAGTCGGGATCTGTCTCGAGGGCTGCGGTCGGGGCGCTGCCCACGAACACACCGCCGAGCGGGATGTAGCCAGAGGTGACACCCTTGGCGAAGGTGGCGAAGTCGGGGGTGACGCCATAGTGATGGGCAGCGAACCAACTCCCGGTGCGGCCGAAGCCGGTGATGACCTCGTCGAAGATCAGGTACGCGCCGTGCTGGTCGCACAACTTGCGCAGCGACTGTAAGTATCCGTCGGGTGGTGGGAAGACGCCGCCCGCACCTTGCACTGGTTCGGTGATGACGGCTGCGACGTCGTTGCTTCGCTGGCTCATCAACGTGGCGATCGCCTCGACGTCGTCGGGCGGCACCGTGACCACTTCGTCGACGAAGGGCCCGAAGTTCTCCTTGTACGCGGCGATGCCGAGCGCGCTTGTGCCGCCGTAGGCGACGCCGTGGTAGCCGCGGGTGCGACTGATGATGAGCTTGCGCTGCGGCTGCCCCGCCTGAACGTGAGCCATGCGGGCCAGCTTCATCACCGTGTCGATCGACTCCGAGCCCGATGAGGTGAAGAACACGCGGGCGTTGGGCGTCGGCGCGATCTGCCGTAGCTCCTCAGCGAGCGTCTCGGCGGGCTCGTTGGTGAACGGATCGAACGTCGAGTACGCGCCCAGGGTGCGCACCTGGGTGGCGATGGCGTCGGCCATCTCCGCACGACCGTGGCCGATCGCGTTGTACCACAGGCTCGCCATCCCATCGACCAACTGGCGACCGTTCTCGTCCCACACCAGAGCACCTTCGCCGCGATCGATGCGGATGAAGCTCTCGCGGGTGGGCTTGGAATACGGGTGAAGGAACGCTGCAGGCATGTGACAACGGTACCCAACCAGTTCGCATCGTCAAGAGTTGCGCGTACACTCCCACGACGAGGAGGTCGGGTGCCCCCAGCCGCAACAACAACGACGCCGCCGCAGCCACCTCCGTTGAGCACGCAACCGCCCGCAAGGCGCCTGACGTTCACCTCCACGCCGGCCAGGCTTTCCGTGCTGCGAGCGGTTTTCATCGTGCTCGCCGTCGTCTTCGCCGTTGTCAGCGCCTTCGGCGTCAACCAGCGAGCCAAAGCGATAGACCACGTGAGCACCGCGTCAGCTCAATTGCTCGCGCTGCAAGACATCCAGGTCCGCATCGTGCACGCCGACGCGATCGCCAGCTCGTCCTATCTCCGCAGCGGCCAGGAGGATCCGGCGCAGCGCACCGCCTATCTCGACGAGATCTCGAAGGCCGGGGACGGGTTGGTGGCCGTGTCCGCTGCCGCTGGTGCCGGCGACCTCGCCCAACTCAGCGAAGCCAGTCGATTGCTCGGCAGCTACGTCGGGTTGGTCGAGCAGGCCAGGGCCAACAACCGCCAGGGCTTCCCTGTCGGCGCGACCTATCAGCGCCAGGCCAACAGCATCATCAGCAACGCCGATACCGACGTGCCCGACATCGTTTCCTCGCTGCAGACCGTCGAGGCTTCCCAGCGCTCTCAGGTCAACCACAACCTGGCGACCGCACACCGAGCCGGTATCTGGCTGCACCTGTCGGGTTGGCTGCTGTTCATCTCTCTCGCGGTGGGAAGTTGGTGGTTGTGGCGCACGTTCCGAAGGATCGTCAACATCCCGATCGCTGTTGCGTTGCTCGTTCTGTTCTTGCTGCTGCTGATCGGCGGCACCACTCAGGCAGGTGCGGTCAGCGACGCCGATTCGGCAGTCGGCAATCAGCTATCCGCGGCCGACGACGCTGCGCAAGCCCGCGCCGCGGCGTTCGAGGCACGGTCGCAGGAAGCACTGACGCTGATCAACCGCGGCAACGGAGCTGCGAACGAGGTGAACTGGCAACGTGGCGACGACGTTGTGCGAACAGAGCTCGACATCAGAGAGCCGGGCGATGCAGGCTTCCAAACCGATGCAGGTAGGGCCTACAACAACTACAGGATCGCGCATGCCGAGATCCGCGACCTCGACAACAAAGGCAACTGGGATGCTGCGGTTGCGGTCAGCCTGGGGGAGCAGCTGACGGCAAGCAACGCCGACGCCGTCGCGGCGTTCGACGAGTTCGACAAGACCGTCGGCCAGTTGGCCACCAGCGAGGGCGCCAACGCCTCGGCCCGCCTCAGCGATGCAGTCTCGCCGATGCACACCTTGCGCAACCTCGTGGTCGTCGTCGCGCTCCTCATCGGCGGGCTCGCTGCGCTCGGTTGCGGCCAACGGTTGAGGGAATACCGATGAGATGGCACCGTCGCCCACTCGTATCGTTGGCCCTCGGCTCACTCGTGGTCGTGGCCTGCTCGGGCTCGGTGCGATTGCCCGGCGCCATCGAGGGCGAGGTACCACCCACGACAACCGCGATCACACCGGCGGCGCCGACGTGCACGGCTGCCAACGCCGCCCTCAACCCGCAACGGTCCTATGAGCCGCAGGGTCCGTTGCCGTCCCCGGAAAACTTCCCGATCGACTCGACGATGGCGAAAATTCGTACGCGCGGCAAGTTGATCGTTGGCGTCTCGGGCGACACCTTGCTCTTCGGGGCGCGCAACCCGCTGAAGAACCAGATCGAGGGATTCGACATCGACATGCTGAAGGAGGTGGCCAAGGCGATCTTCGGTCCCGACGGCGAATCGAACATCTCCTACAAGGTCATCACCTATGCGGACCGGTTGCCGAACCTCGAGGCCGGGCCCGACAACGGAGGCGTCGACATCGTCGCTCACACCATGACGATCAACTGCAACCGCTGGTTGCGGATCGCGTTCTCCTCGACGTACTTCGACGCCGGGCAACGGGTGCTGGTCAAGAAGGGCTCGGGGTTCAAGAACATCGACGAGCTCAATGCAGACAAAGCAACAGTGTGTGCACCCGAGGGAAGCACCAACATCGACCTGCTGCGCCGCAACGAGGGCAACAGGTTCGGCCAGCTGGTCGTGCTGGCCAAGCCCGACGTCACCGACTGCCTGGTCGCCATGCAACAGGGCGAAGCCGACGGCGCGACAGGCGACGACACGGTACTTGCGGGTCTGGCTGCTCAGGACCCAAACACTGAGGTCGTCGGCGACAAGTTCACCGACGAGCCGTACGGGCTCGGCATGGGCAAGGACAATGTCGACTTCGTCCGATTCGTCAACACTGTGATCGCAGATATGCGCACCGATGGCCGCTGGAGCGCCATCTACTCGAAGTGGCTCGTGGGCGTGCTCAGCGACACCGTGATCGATCCGCCACCAGCCATCTACGGCAGGGAAGCCCCGTGACGACCACACCGACCGTCCAGCAGATGGAAGCGTTGATCACGCAATGGGAGGACTGGCTGTCGGCGCGGACCGACATGATGCTGTCCTTGGAGGACCGTGTCCGCACGGCTGGGTCGGACACGGACCGCGCCGATCTTGCTGCAGCCTTCGTGGCTCGCAAGGTCGTCGGTGACCGACTCGAAGCGATCTCCGCGCTCGTCGAGCACGACCGCGCCAAGGCCGCTGCGCTCGCGAACGAGCCGTTGGTCGACATGCTCGGCAGTCCGGTCGGCCGCAACCTCGCTGATGCGGCTGAGCTCGTCGACGCCATCGTGCGTCGCGTCGAGGCCAACGTTTCGGCGGTCGAGATCCAATCGGCGACCGATGTCCAGCTCGCCACCCGGGCCGACGGAGATCTCAGTGTCGCCGAGCGCCTCGCCCGCGAGCTCGGCAGCAACGTGAACCGCGCCGCCCAGTTACGGAGCGATCTCGTCGCTCGTCGCGACCTCGCCGCTATCGCTACCAATGCAGCCTCGTTGCGCGCCGAGCTCGAACAGATCGACTCCGACCGACGTCAGCTGTTCACCAGCTGGACAACGCTGGATGCACGCTTGCATGCGCTCGGCGAGGCCGAGGCATCTGTCCGGCAGTTGGCGCAGCGGTGCCGCGACAAGATCGTCCACGTGCCGTCGCTCGCCATCCCATCCGTTGCCGCAATGGGTTCGTTCCAGTCGACCAAGGAGCTCAAGACGATGCCATGGACCGCGGCTCGTGCAGTGATGGCACCGGTCATCGGCAAGGTCCAACGCCTGGAAGCCGCACTCGCCGAGGCACGACGACGGTACCAACAACCGTTGGATGACCGCGATGACCTGCGCGGCCTGCTGCAGTCGTTCCGCGACAAGGCCAGTGCACATGGGCTCGGTGAAGACGCCGAGCTCGAGCCGCTCTATCGAAAGGCCGAATCGCTGTTGTGGGCAGCGCCCTGCGATCTTGCGGCCGCGCGGCCCTTGGTCGATCGGTACGTCGAGGGTGTCAACGACAAGATCGCGTCCACATCGACCCGCCGCGAGGTGGGCTCATGAAGTGCCAGCAGCCGGGCTGCACCGGCACCATCGTCGACGGGTACTGCGACGTATGCGGGCTGGCGCCTGTTGCACATGCCGGTTCGGGCGCGTCGTCGCCGACATCCGTGCCGTCAGAATCCATCCCCGGCGATGGGCCCAGCGCAGTGACCAGTCAGTCGGGCACGACCAGGCTCGGTCTCGTGCCCCTCGGGTCGGCGCGTTCCAGCGGTGCCAGCCGGTCGACCCGAAGACTCGTGCCGACCACGCAGACGTCGCGCCTCGGCGCCGGTCTGACACAGGTCCCATCGGTGCCGCTCACCGACCCGCGTCAGGCCCTCATGGACCCGGCGACGGTTGCCGAGGACAAGCGCTTCTGTTCCGTGTGCAATGCCCCTGTCGGCCGCTCACGCGAAGGCGTGCCGAGTCGATCCAAGGGCTTCTGTCCGAAGTGCCGTACCCCGTTCGATTTCGATCCGAAGCTGCAGCCCGGTGCTCTGGTGGGCGGGCAGTACGAAGTGGTCGGTGGTCTTGCACATGGGGGCATGGGCTGGATCTATCTCGCCAACGATCGCAACGTCAACGACCGCTGGGTGGTGTTGAAGGGTCTGCTCAACACGGGCGACCCCGACGCCGCACGCGCCGCCGTCGCCGAGAAGCAGTACCTCGCCGAGGTGGAGCACCCGCTGATCGTCGAGATCTACAACTTCGTCACCGCTGCCGACGGTGCGTCGTACATCGTCATGGAGTACGTCGGCGGCCGCTCGCTCAACGTCATCCTCAAAGACAGGATGAAGGCGACCGGTCGGTTCGCTCCGATCCCCGTCGATCAGGCAATTGCGTACATCGTCGAGATCCTGCCCGCGTTCTCGTACCTGCACCTGCTCGGGCTGCTGTACTGCGACTTCAAACCCGCCAACATCATCCAAGTCGGTGATGGGCTGAAGCTGATCGATCTCGGCGGGGTGCGTCGGATCGACGACGACCAATCCCCGATCTACGGGACGGTGGGCTTCCAGGCGCCGGAAGTTGCCAAGGAAGGCACGTCGGTTGCCAGCGATCTGTACACCGTTGCCCGAACGCTGGCGGTGCTGATCTTCGAGTTCAAGGGATACCAGACCACGTACGAGACGACTCTGCCGTCGCCGACAGACGTACCGATCTTTGCCCAACACGATTCGCTGTACCGCTGGCTGCTGAAAGGCACGGCTCCGCAGCCGGAGGACCGGTTCCAGAGCGCTGACGAGATGCGCGACCAACTGCTCGGGGTGTTGAGAGAAGTGACTGCGGCGGGCTCGGCGGGCACCGTGACCCGCAGCACTCCGTCGCGTCTGTTCGAGACGCCGGCTGTCGCAGGCGATCGCCTCGATTGGGCAGACCTCCCTGTGGTTGCGGTCGATCCGCAGGACCCGATGGCGTTGTGGTTGCCGTCGGTCACCGCAGAGAACCCAGCGGATCGGCTGCAGGCACTGGCATCTGCACCCGAGCAGACAGTCGGCGTAGCGATGGCCAGCGGATACGCGGCGATGGCAGGCGGCCAGTTGCAGCAGGCGTCGAACATCTCCGATTCGATGCTCGGCAACGATCCGTGGGAATGGCGCGGAGTGTGGCTGCATGGGCTGGTGGCGTTGAGTGCCGGCGATCATCCCGGCGCGATCTCGGCGTTCAACAGCGTCTACGGCCAATTGCCCGGCGAGCTCGCTCCCAAGCTGGCGTTGGCCAGGGCCTGCGAGCTGGGCGGGGAGCCGGGCGTCGCCGCCCAGATGTACTCGCAGTGCGCCAAGACTGACGCCGCCTATGTCGCTCCCGCGCAATTCGGGCTGGCTCGTCTGGCGGCCGCCGCAGGTCGCCGCGACGAGGCCCTCGCAGCACTGAATCGCATCCCGGTCACCAGCCGCGCCTACGGCGAGGCCCGCCGTCAACGCGCACTGCAGCTGTCGTCCAGCGACGGCTCGCCGGATCCGCTTCACGACCTCGCGGCCGCGGCCAACGAGCTCGACCAGGCCGCGCTCGACCCGGCTGGACGGGCGGCGTTACGCATCCAGATACTCGCTTCGGCGCTCGAGCACGTGCAGAACAACGGCGCCGCCCCGCAACTGACGGTGGCGGGCGCACGCGCAACGGAACCTGCGCTGCGCGCCGGGCTCGAACAGGCATACCGTGTTGCCGCCCGTCTCGCCGCCGACCCCGCCGATCGCATCCGTCTCGTCGATCACGCCAACCTCGTCCGGGTCCGCTCGCTGACATGACCGAGTCTGAACTCATGTGCCCGGCATGTGGCGCCCCGATCGCGGACACCGACACGTTCTGCGAAGCATGTGGCGCTGCGCTTCACGGCGAGACTGTGCCCACGGGGGCATCCGCGACTCCGGTCGATCCCTTACTGCCGAACCAACAGGCGACCGCGTCATCAGTGGACGACACCGCGCCGATTCCGCGCACGACGGTGAAGTCTGCTGTGTGCGCCCACTGTGGAGGTCGAATCCTCGACGACGGGTTCTGCGGGACGTGTGGGCAGAAGGCGCGCTCACCTCGCGATCACTGGACCGAACAACCGGCGCCCTGGGTTGGTGGTGTCTGCGACAAAGGCATCTTGCACACCGCCAACGAAGACGCGATGGCGCTGGCCGCCAACCCTGACGGATCGTTCGCGGTCGTTGTCGTTTGCGATGGCGTGACCAGTGCGCCACATAGCGACCGGGCCGCGTTGGCGGCTTCCCGCGCGGCGTGCGGCTACCTGTCCGCAGTGGCGATGCCCCCTGAAGAGAGCATCGCCGCGGCGATCACTTACTGGAGTGAGGCGCTGCAAGGCGCGACGAGCGAGGCGAACGCGGCCGCCGTGGGAACCGCGCACACGCTCGGCGACCCGCCGGAGCCTCCGTCGTGCACGTTCGTCGCGGCGGTGGTAGCCGGTTCGCTCATCACGGTGGCGTGGTGCGGCGACTCGCGTGCGTATTGGCTGCCCGACTCCGGCGAGGCCAGGCAGCTGACAACCGATCACTCGCTTGGGACCCAGTTGCTCGCGGCCGGCGAGTCTCGCCTTCAGGCCGAGGCGGATCCTGCGTTTCACACGATCACCCGATGGCTCGGCGCTGACTCGGTCGACCACAGTCCCGAACTCGTCTCGCAGACCATCGACACAGCGGGATGGCTGCTGGTCTGCAGCGACGGGTTGTGGAACTACGCCTCTGCCGTCGACGAGATGGCCACGCTGGTGTCGGATCTGAGTTCGGCGCACGGCACGGACCCGGTGCCGCTCGCGTCGGCGCTCGTCGATTGGGCCAACGCTGCCGGCGGCCACGACAACATCACGGCCGCTCTCGCCCGCTGTGGCCCATCGCTACGCTTCGAACGAGAAAGGACATCAGGTGGCTGAGTTCAAAGCAGAGGTGTTTCAGAACGAGTACCTCGCGGAGGGGGCGACGGACGTTCACGCCGTGGTATCGGTGACGTGCACCAACGCGGGCACGGCCGGCCAATCCGGGCACGGTGAAGCGGCCGAGATCGTCATCGTCGATACGTCGGGCTCCATGGACATGCCCGCCTCGAAGATCATCGCCGCGAGGCGCGCCGCCAAGGTCGCACTCGGAGAGATCATCGATGGCACGTGGTTCGCCGTCATCAGCGGCCACAGCGTCGCCCAAATGGTGTATCCGTCGCACGCCGGAATGGCGAAGATGACCGATGTGACGCGACGCGAAGCGACCCACATGATCGATGCACTCCGTGCCGGGGGGGCCACTGCGATCGGTTCCTGGATCTCGGCGGCGACCGAGCTCTTCGCGCAGGTCGAAACGGCGCAGCGTCACGCAATCCTGCTGACGGACGGCAAGATCGAAGGCGAGCCAGCCAACGCATTGCCTCAGGCTCTCCAACTCGCACAGGGGCAGTTCCAATGCGATTGCCGCGGCATCGGAGCTGACTGGGTGGTGGATGAACTGCGCACGATCGCCAATGCTCTGCTCGGCACCGTCGACATCATTGCCAAGCCGGAGGATCTCGAGGCCGATTTCGAAGCAATGATCCGCACGTCGATGAGCCGCGGTGTCGCCGATGCGAGGCTGCGGGTGTGGGCGCCTCAGGGCAGCCAGGTCATGTTCGTTCGCCAGGTCGCGCCGACGGTGGAAGACCTCTCCGGCAAAGCCACTCAGGTGGGTCCGCTGATACGTGAGTATCCGACTGGGGCGTGGAGCGACGAGAGTCGCGACTACCACGTGGCCGTGCGAGTACCGGTCGCTCCGCTCGGCAACGAGCGGCTCGCCGCCAGGGTCGAGGTGGTTATCAACGACGAAGTCGTGGCGAAGAGTCTGGTGAAGGCGACGTGGAGCGCCGATGCAAACCTGACCACACGGATCGATCCGGCCGTTGCTCACTACACCGGTCAGGTCCAGCTCGCGGACGCGATCCAGAAGGGTTTGGCCGCGAAGGCCGCAGGCGACGACCGGACAGCAACCGTGCTGCTCGGTGAGGCTGCCAAGATCGCTCATGACAGCGGCAACGAAGACACGACAAGGTTGCTGTCGAAGGTGGTCGATGTCGTCGATGCGGAAGCCGGCACGGTGCGCCTGAAAGGCAACGTCGAACGCACCGACGAGATGGCACTCGACACACGTTCCACGAAGACCACACGGATTCGGCGCGAGCCGTGACCGATGTCGTCTGCCCGAACGGCCACCACAGCGCGGATCCGGAGTGGTGCGACACCTGCGGTGCGCCGATCGGTGGAACGCCGAATTCCACTGCATCAGCTTCGCCCGCTCCCTCTCCGTCTGTAGCTGCTTCGCCCTCGCCATCTCCCTCTGCCTCTTCGTCTCAATCGTCAGCCACCCTCAGCGCCGGAGTGCAGGTCGATTGCCCCAACTGTGGTCTGTCGAACGACGTTGCCAACTTGTTCTGCGAGCAGTGCGGCTACGACTTCACCACTGGGCAGGCACCGCCCCAATCTGCGGCCGCGTCGGAACCGGACGAGCCGGCATCGGTGCTCGACTCGAAGGTCAAGTGGGTGATCGTCGTCGAGGTCGATCCTGTCTGGTACTCGCTGAAGGGGTCGCTCGCAGATCAACCGTGCCCGCCCTCGTCTTCGTCGACGATTGCGCTCACACAGCACACCGCATTGATCGGCCGCTCGAGCCAGTCGCGCGACATCCACCCCGAGATAGCGCTCGAGGGCGACACCGGCGTGTCGCGACGCCATGCCCAACTCGTCCGTGACGGCGACGATCTTGCGGTGATCGACCTCTCGTCGACGAACGGCACATACGTTGTCGCCGCCGGAAGCGAGCCGGCCGAGGACACAGACGCAATCGAGGTCGGCCTGCCGACATCGCTGCACGATGGCGACCGTGTCTATCTCGGCGCTTGGAGCCGGCTGACCGTTCGCATCGGCTAGATCAGCTAGACGTCACGATTCAGAACGACCGCGTATCTCGCGTATCAGAACGACGCGCCGCAGGCTCTTCGAGGTGTGCCCGGCCGCAGTGGGCACCCGGCGAACCTGACTCGCCGGAAATCCCCCCAATGCTCGGGGGCGAGGTGCCGGGAGGGTCCTTCGTCCCCGAGCGTGGGAGTGGTTGATCGAGCAGCGCTCAGCGGCATTCGACGCCGGGCAGCACGCACAGCATCTCGTACAGAAGGTTTGCCGCGACCAGCGAGGTGGTGCCCGACACGTCGTAGATCGGGGCCACCTCGACCACGTCGCAACCGACGACTTGCAAGCCCCGGCAACCGCGGATGATCTCCATGCCCTGCCAGATCGTGAGCCCACCGATCTCGGGTGTGCCGGTGCCTGGAGCAAACGACGGATCGAGACCGTCGATGTCGAAGCTGAGGTACACGGGCCCGGCGCCGAGTTGAGTGCGGATCTCGGCCATCAATGGATCGAGGCTGCGATGCCAGCACTCTTCGACCTGCACAACGCGGAAGCCTTGCTCGCGCGACCAGTCGAAGTCGTCGGCCTGATAGCCGGTGCCTCGCACACCGATCTGGGCGACCCTGTTGCAATCGAGCAATCCCTCCTCGACCGCCCGCCGGAAGGGCGTGCCGTGGGCGATGGCCTCTCCGAACATCGAGTCGTTGATGTCGGTGTGAGCATCGACGTGCACGAGCCCAACGGGGCCGTGGCGTTTGGCCATTGCCCGCAGGATCGGCAACACGATCGTGTGGTCGCCACCCATCGTTGCCGTGATGAGACCATGGTCGAGCAAGGCGTCGTAGTGGTTCTGGATCCGGTGCACCGAATCAGCGACGTTGTACGGATTGGTGGCGACGTCGCCGAGATCGTCGATCCGCAAGCTGTCGAACGGGGCGGCACGCGTGGCCATGTTGTACGGGCGAAGCAAGACCGACTCGCTGCGAATCCCACGCGGGCCAAAGCGCGCCCCGGGTCGATTGGACGTGCCGATGTCGAACGGCACACCGATCACTGCCGCGTCGAGCTGGTCCGGCGCACTGGTGCCCGGTAGGCGCATGAAGGTGGTGATGCCGGCGAATCGGGGCATCTCGTTGCCGCCGAGCGGTTGGGGATTCCCGGCCAAAGCTTTCGGCGTGGTGCTCGGCATCGTCATGGCGGAACGGTATCGCGTAGGCAATATGACCCATTGAAAGAGCGCGAGTATCAGAATCGATCGGGCCATGCTCTACTGAGGGCCGGGCCAACGGGACGGGCGGCCGGTACCAGAACCAGCGTTGCTTCTGAGAATCACTCACCTGGGGAACGGATCGGGCGGCCCGTTCCCCAGGGTGAGTTTGATGCACATGAGGTTCTACGATGAACCAATGACCAGCAACAGCGCCACGACATGGCCCGGCGGCAGCATCAACTTCACCCGGATGGCCGACGGCACACGCGACGAGTACCAGTACCTTCACGGTCTCGAGCGCGAATACATCTCCGAGTTGCCGTCACGGTTGATCGGGGCGTTGCGTCGTCTCGACGACGGGCTCGCCGGTTACAAGATCAGCCGGTACCAACACTCGCTGCAGACCGCCACCAGGGCGATGCGCGACGGCGCCGACATCGAGATGGTCGTTGGGGCCTTGCTGCACGACATCGGCGATGACATCTCACCTGAGAACCACTCCCAAGTGGCGGCAGCAATTATCCGCCCGTACGTCCGCGCCGAGGTGACCTGGGTCGTCAACATGCACGGCATCTTCCAGATGAAGTACTACGCCCACCACATCGATCTCGATCCTGATCTGCGCGAGGCCTACCGCGATCATCGATGGTTCGACAGTTGCGACAACTTCTGCGAACGCTGGGACCAGGAATCGTTCGACCCGGATTACCCGACCGAGCAGATCGAAACGTTCGAACCGATGCTGCACGAGATCTTCAGCCGTCCTCCGTTCGATCCGTCCATCGTCGACGACGTCGACGCGCCGCAAACCGCGCGCATGTGACGAGCTAGGGGGTCAGCCGGCGGGCGGCCACGATCGCGCCCTTGGGCGGGATCGGACCGAGCCTCACCACGTCGCCGGGACTCGTTGCGTGGATCCAGTGCGTCGCGTCAACCGCGATGCCGACGTGGCTGATCGCGCCCGTGCCGTTACCGGACGTGAAGATGAGGTCGCCGGGCTTGACCGACTCGCTCCAGATGTCCACCGGTTGCCCGTACGAAGCCTGCGAAGCTGCGTGGTGGACCAGTTCCATCCCGATCTGTGCGTACGCAGCCTTGACCAAGCCGGAGCAGTCGAAGGTGTTCGGACCGGCGGTGAAGAACCGATAGGGCTTGCCGAGTTGGGCGTAGGCGAAAGCTACGACTGTTGCGGCGGGCCCGACCGCGCCGGGGACCGCCGCGACTTCTGCGGCGGCCTTTGAGCTCGCGGCCGCGGGCTGCACGGCGCCTGCGGGCAGGGCCAGCTGGAGGCCGGGAAGGATCAGGCTGTTTGCCTTCAGGTGGTTGACCGAGAGGAGGTCGGGGAGCTTGACCTTGTAGGCCGAGGCGATTCCGGCAAGGAAGTCGTTGACCTTGACTGTGTAGGTGATGCCGGGAGCCGCTTGCGCGCCGACGGGGCCTGCCGGTGCCGGAGCTGCCTGAGGTGCGGCCGCGTTGGCGGGCAGGGCGAGCTGCCGTCCGGGATTGATGACGCTCTTCACGGTGATCTTGTTGACGGCCAGCAGATCGGCCAGGGTGACCTTGTAGAGCGTGGCGATCCCCATCAGGAAGTCACCGGACTTGACCGTGTAGACCAGCGGCCCGGTAACCGGTCCTGTTGGAGCGGTTGGGGTGGTTGGAGCGGCGGGAGCGGCGGGAGCGGCGGGAGCGATGGCACCGGCCGGAACGATCAGCTTGTCGCCCGGCAGGATGAGGCTCTTCGCAGTCAGGTTGTTGGCACTCAACAACTGCGGAAGGGCGACGCCGACCTTGGCGGCGATACCGGCGAGGAAGTCGCCTGCCTTGACGACATATTCGCCAGGTGCTGCCGTAACAGAACCGACAGCAAACGAAGTCGTTGGCAGGGTCAGGGTGCTGAGCGAGATGGCCGAAAGGGACGCAGCCAGGAGCACTCGTTGAATCCGAGACATGACAATCTTTCGGCACGACTTGCAAGGACCTTTACGATTTCTTGACAATCTTGACAACTTAACTGTGTACTGGACGTCGAGTCCACGCGTCAGTCGTCGCGAGGTGCCCTACCTGCGAGGAACTCGATCGAGCGAGCCACGTTCGCCGCCACGAATCGCTCCAACCGCGGCGAATCGAGCAGTCGCGTTACAGCCTGCAACGGCAGCATCGACCCGGTTCTGGCCGATTCTCGCGCCGCCGCCCGACTGGTCTTGATGCCATGGGCGTACACGATGAACGCCGAGGCGTTGTCGAGTAGGGCTTCACGCTGCAGAGCCTCGCCGGCCTCCGTGACGCTGCCGCCGAAGTATCGTCCCTCGTCGCGTTCGGCAATCTTCGTGTGCCATTCGTGCCGACCGGTCCATTGCGCCAGGAACGATGTGAACATCGCCAGACGCACGGTGTCGGGGCTCGGGCAGTTGCGGTTGTGCCAGCGGGCGGCATTGGCGTACGTCAGACCGTGGGTGATGTCGAGCCAGCCGAAGTCGTCGAGTAGGTCGCGCTCGCCCGAAACGTCGTAACGCATCATCCGCTCGCCGACAGTCTGCACGACGACGTCGAGAACGCCGTCGACGCCGGCGCCGGCGCGAAGTGATCCGACGACAGCGGGAACGATGGACCTGCGGTCGCTGCCGAGCAGCGCGGTCAGCATGGTGCCGTCGTCCCGCCACGAGTCGTCCACGGCAAGCTCGGCGAGCGAGCCGAGGTCGGTGCCTGCTAGTGCCCGCATGAACGGACGCATGTACGGCAGCAGGTCTTCGCGGGTGCCGTACACGATCGTCGGCACGAGGTGGGGCAGAACGGTGTCGGCTCGGTGCCAGCCGATCATCTCGAGGAGCTCGAAGGCCTTCTGGCAATAGATGGCACCATGCCCGTACGACAGCAGATGGTCGCTGACGACGGCCGTGAACCATGGCCGCAGCTCGTGTTCGCCGAAGCCATTGTGGATCGCCCCGCGCACCAACGCCTGGGCGACGTCCAGCTGTTCGGTCTCGACGGCATGGCGGAACCCGGCAAGCGGGTCAGCCGGCATTCGTCGGACGGGATCGGGCAGTGGGTTGACCGGCCGGTCGCGTTCGGTCTCCGCTGTGCCGGCGATGGCTTGCACGATCGGCAGTGCTCGCTGGTCGCCCTCGTACAGGTCGACCATTGCCAGACAGTCTGTGGCCGACGCGATCGAGTGTCCCCATCCAAAGTCGGCTCGTGGGGCACCGTGCTGGATCGCCTCCCAGACGAGTTCGCCGGGATTGGCGTCGGCCTGAAGGAGACGAACCACATCGCGACTGACCTGGCCGATGTAGTTGTTGGCGATGCCGCGACGAAGGCTGGCCAGCAGTCGTGGCCGCAGTGCCTCGATGTCGGGCTGCCGCAACGACACCAACACATTGCCTTCGCTGTCGATCTCTGCCGGATGGGTGGTGATGTCCTCTTCACCGACCACGCATTCACCGTCGTCGACCCGGAACTTCCAGTTGTGCCAGGCACAGGTGACCAGGTTGCCGTCGAGCGAGCCTTGGGTCATCCCGTATCCCTCATGCGGGCAAGCGTGGTCCAGAGCGAACACGCCCTCGGATGTTCTGACTAGGCAGAGTCGACGGTCGCCGACTCGGACCATCTTCATCGACCCGACGGCGAGATCGTCGATGTGGGCGACGATCGCGGTGGCAACGGGGCTATCGGCGGCGGTAGAGGTGGGGTTCATCGGCCGCCACGGTAGAACTTCAACCGTGGTTGAAGTCAAGAGAGCTGACGTCAAGGGAGTTGAGATCAAGGGAGCTGAAGTCAAGCGATTCTCCGTCGGCGATCTGGCAGCCCGTGCCGGCGTCGCCACGTCGGCGCTGCGCTTCTACGAAGCCCACGGCTTGATCACCTCGGAGCGCAACTCATCGGGTCACCGTCGCTATCGCGCCGACGCCCTCCGCCGCGTGGCTTTCATCCGGGTGGCTCAGCGGATCGGGTTGTCGCTCGGCGAAGTGGCCGAAGCACTGGCCTCGCTCCCGTCGGCGCGCACGCCGACTCGCGACGACTGGAACGAACTGGCCAACACGTGGCTCCCACGCATCGAACAGCAGATCGCCGAGTTGGAGATGCTGCGCGACCGGCTCGACGGCTGCATCGGCTGCGGCTGTCTGTCCCTCGACACGTGCGAGCTGTACAACGGTGGCGACCGTGCCGCTCGACGCGGTGCCGGTGCCCGTTACCTGTTGGGTGACCCGATCGAGGTCAGCACTGTGGTTAGCAACAGCATCACGCAGTGAAAGCGCCGAGACCGGCGCCCATCAGGTCGACGAAGTTGTCGTGGTAGAACGCCCGACGAGCCGCCTCTGACGTGTTCGACAGACTGGCCTCGAAGCGTTCGATCGGCCGTCGTCCACCTTCGACGTGCGGATAATCCGACGAGAACAGGCACACCTCAGATCCAGCCTCGTCGATGATCCAACCGACATTTTCACTGGGATACGGCGTGAACCGGATCTGGCGGCGCACGTAGTCGCTGGGCCGCATCGACAGCGCCTGCAGGCGATCCTCATGGCGCGAAAACGCATCGAATGCCGCCTCCATCTGCCGCATCCAGGAAGGCACCCACACGGCGCCCTGTTCGATGACGCCGACCCGGAGGTTCGGGAAGCGCTCGAACACGCCGTCGAAGATCATCGTCGCCAAGGTTTGGGCAGGAGGACCGGGGATGCCCATGTAGTCGACAGATCGGAAGTTCTCATCGCCGCCGTGGAAGTCGTGCGGGACTGGCAGGCCGTTGCGGAAGTAGTTGGGGTCGATCAGTTGACCGGTGCCACCGACGTGGAACACGACGGGAATGCCGGCGTCGCTTGCAGTGGCCCACACGCTGTCGAGGGCTACGTGGCTGGGGGAGTGGGTCGGCGGGCATCCCGACGCGACGAGCAGCGCAGCTGCGCGCATGTTGATCGCTTCGGCGGCCAGGTCGCCGGCGCGTTCGAGATCGAGCAGCGGCACGTACAGCGTCGGTAGCAACCGAGGATCGCTCGAGCAGAACTCGATCATTGCCCGGTTGTGGGCTCGGGCCGCCCCGATCGCCAACTCGACGTCGCCGCTGTGCTCCCAGTCGTGCAGCCGCGAGTTGTGGAACGTGTTGAAGATCAGTTGGCTGGCGAACCCGAGCAGGTCGAGGGCGCGGCTGCGATCGTCCGGGATGAACGCGCCCGTCGCAGCGAAGTTCTTTCGCGACATGATCTCGGCTGCCTCGCTGCTCGTGTACTCATCGGACTGGTGCCGGGCGGCCAGCCGCGCGAACGTCTCGTCGATGTCGCGCAGTTGCTCGACGGGATCGCCCGTCTGGCGTAGCTCGTTGATGCTCGAATACGTCAGCGCCTGGATTCGATCGCGAACCGCCGCATCGGCGTGGTCGCGCAACCAGTTGGGCGTCTCCATGACGTGAGCGTCGGCGTCGTGTACGACGAGGCCGGTGGAGTTGTACGGCATCACATGATTGTGGCATCCCGCACGGCTGCAGGGATCTGTTGTGAGGTGCGCACAACCGCGTTTCGACCGGCGGCCACGGCACCGAGCACGACGATGATGGTCAAGATCGCCGCCGCGGACAGATGCTCTCCCAGCAGCGGCCAACCCCACACCATCGACAGTGCCGGCTGGGCGAGTTGGACCTGGCTGGCCTTGGCTATCCCCGCCCGGGCCATGCCTGCGTACCAGGCGAAGAAGCCGAGGAACATCGAGAACACGGCCGTGTACCCGAACGCTGCCCATTGGGGACCGCTGGCGTGCAGACCGGTTCGTGACACGGCGACGATTGTGACGAGCCAGGTCAGCGGCGCCCCGAGCACCAGCGCCCAGCAGATCACCTGCCAGCCACCCAGCTGCCTGGCGAGCAACGCCCCTTCCGCGTAGCCGACCGCTGCCGCCAGCACGGCGAGGATCAACAGCGCATCGGCGGCGTGCAAGGTGCCGCCGCCTTCGTGCACGACGTATGCGACGACCGCAACGAACCCGACAGCGCTGCACACCCAATATGCCGACGAGGGACGCTCGCCCGCACGCAACACCGCAAGGCCTGCCGTAGCCAACGGGAGCAGCCCGTTGACCACTGATCCGTGCAGGCTTTCCGTATGCCGCAGCGCGTAGGCGATCAGGACCGGGAATCCGAAGATCACCCCAGCGACCACCAGCACCAGCCGCCCGAGCTGAGCCCGCGTCGGCCGCGGTGGCCTGACGATCACCAGTGCGATCAAGGCGAGCACGCTCGCCGCCGCAGCCCGACCGACGGCCGCAACCGTTGGATCGAAACCCCGGACAGCGATCTTCGTGAGCGGCAGGCTGAAGCTGAAGACCAGGACTCCGAGCGCCGCCAACACAAGTCCCATCGCGTGGCATGGTAACGACTCGGCCGGCGGCACCAAGCTCCATATCCGATTCGCAAACCCGAAGACCGGGCGCGCGCCCGACGCGCTGGCCGCACGCTGCGTGCCGGAGGCGCGCGCCCGACGCGCTGGCCGTACGCGTTGGGCCCGACGCGCTCGTTCGAGCGCCTGTCGAGCGTGGAGGCCGCCCGTTCCTTCGGCCTCCACGTCCCGGTTCATGCGGCGTTTCGTGTGGGTGGGCCGGTGGTCATGATCTGTCCGTCGGGTAGCCGGATGGTCAGCGTGCGGTCCGCTGTCAGGGTCAACACCCAGCCGTCATGGTGGACGTTCTGATGGTGTCGTACGCACAGTGGCAACAGATTGCACAAGTCGGTGCGCCCGTCGTGGTACCACCAGATCACGTGATGCAACTTGGTCCGCGAGTAGCGGACATCGCAGCCCGGGATCGCGCATGTCGCGTACAGCGCACCCAACGCCCGGCGTTGGGCGCGGTTGGCGACCCGTGTCGTGCGACCCAAGTTCAACTGGCCGGGGGCGTCGATGACAACCCCGTTGCGGACCACGACCGTGCACACCCTTGCCGTGCGACGTAAGTCGGCCAGGACCCGGTCCGGTAGCTCGACCGGTATTCCCCAATCGATCACCGGGCGGCCATTGGGGTGGGGGTGGGTGTGATCGACAACGACCACGATCTCCGGTCTGCCCATCCGTGTCGCGTTGCCGTCGAGCAACCCCAGCAGGGCGTGAGCGCGTAGGAACGACTGCTTCTCGAACAGATCGTTCGGGCAGTTCGCTGGTTGGGTGTCGTGGAACAGGGCTTCGACGGTGGCGTCGAGCCGGTTCTCCAAACGGACCATCGTTTCTGGGTCCCAGGTCGCTGACCAGCGACCCATCCCCGACTCGCGATCGACCCACGACTGGAACCTGACCGCCCG
>JANPGV010000026.1:0-17667 GCA_031424145.1 Ilumatobacteraceae bacterium | reverse complement strand
CCAGGCGCTCTAACCGTGACACAGCCCCCGATTTCCTTGCCGTCGAGGAGGCGGCAGTGGTTCTCCGCATCGGCCGGTCGTGCGCCTACGACCAGGCCCGAGAGTTCATGGCCTGTCCGAGCTGGCCGACTTGGCCGATGTGAAGGGCTGGCGCGTCGCCCTGGTCGGCGACCCGTTGCAGTTCTCCGCCGTCGGCAGAGGAGGGATGTTCGGCATGCTCGTCGACACCTTCGGCGCAATCGAACTGGAGCGCGTCCAGCGCTTCGAACACGCCTGGGAACGCGACGCCACGCTTCGCATGCGCCGTGGAGATGTCGCTGTCGTTGACGACTACGAGGCGAACGATCGACTGCACGGCGGCACCACGGCACAGATGGAGCGGGCCGCGGTCCGGCAATGGTTGGAGCACCGCACCAACGGCGACACGGTGCTGTTGATGGCGCCGAACAACGAGGCCGTCGAACGACTCAACCAACGATGCCAACAGCAACGCATCAACGCGGGCGACATCGACGACGCCGGCTCACACGTCTGCGCCGGCCCGTACCGCATTCGTTGCCGCGACGAGATAGCCACTCGTCACAACGACCGTCGGTTGGTGACTGACCGGGGCGAGATGATTCGCAATCGGGCGACGTGGACGGTCGATCACGTCCACCCCGATCGCTCAATGACCGTGACCGGCCAGCACGGCACAGTCCGCCTCCCTGCCAGCTACGTGACCGATCATGTCGAGCTGGCCTACGCCTGCACCGACCACGGCGCCCAGGGGCGCACCGTGACGGCCGGCGTGCTGTTCATCGATCGGCCGACCGACGTCCGAAACGTCTACGTGGCGATGAGTCGTGGCACGACCACCAACGAAGCGTTCATCGCAATCACAGGTGAGCAGTGCGCTGCCGACGTGTTCGCCCAGTGCATTGCTAGCGATTGGATCGACCAGCCCGCACACATCCGGCAGGCCGAGATCAACGACATGATGCTCCATCGACCCGGATTGCTCGACGGAGCCGAAGTGCGCCGCTTGTTGGAGGAGAAGTTCGACATCATCGGTTTCATCGAGCGGGCTGAGGCAACCGTTGCGCGCTACCCGACGGAACTACAGACTGCGGTGCGGCCGAGAAGTCGATTGGCGAGCTCGTCTCGGCGAAGTCTGCCGCGGAGGAGGTCGTCGCTCAATGGGACCGACCACTCCATCGCCGGCGACATGAGATCGAGATCGTCGATGCCAAGCGGGACCTGCAACAACTTCCTAGTCGCATCACTGGCGCCGAGGGACAGCGCGACGCCGCCGACGCGACGATCGAGCATCTGACGAAACGTCACTCGTCAGCCATCGAGCTCCTCACTGATCGCCCGGCGGTGGAGTCTCAGATCGCCGAGATCGACGACCAGCTTGCGAATGATCTCCGAGTGCGGACCCGTGTTGCCCGCGTCGAGCAACCAGAAGCGGTGGTCGCTGTTCTCGGCGAGCGTCCACTGCCCGGTGCTCACGCGCGTGAATGGGATGAAGCCTCTGGCCTCGTACTCCAGCATCAGGCCGCGTTCGATATCGCCTACGGCATCGGCCACTACCCCGGCTCTCGAGCTGGGCGCGCTTATATTGAGAGCTACGTCACGGTCACGGAAGTGGTCGCGCCGTATGAACAGGCTCCGCCCGCAACTGAGGTGGAGATCGAGTGTTTCGGCTTGGAGCTGTAGCCAGAGACAATGACCATCGCTTGGTGCGTGAGATCTGTTGCATCGAGCGGAAGGCGAAGTCGGCTGGCTGATTCGGACCGCTCATCGAGCTCTGGAGCGGTGATACCGAGGAACGCCACCAGATCAAAGCCGCCGTCGCGGCCGAGCAGATCGCCGGCTCCGTGAGCGGTTCTCGTTCGATGTTGAACATTCCGTACCAGGTGGCTGTTGCGCATTATGCGCCTGTCCCGCGACGATCGTGTCGATGATCTGGCCGCCGAATCTCCGGCCCGGTGTGCCGTCAGTTGGGGGCGAGTTCGCCGTGGAAGTAGGAGCGGTAACGCCGCCGTCGATGAGGAAGTCGCTGCCGGTGATGAACGCGCCGTCGCGGCTCATGGGGAGGGCTCTGAGCGTGCCGATCTCGTCGGGCGTGCTGGCGCGTCCTGCGGGGCGGAGCTCGATCATCCTCAGGTAGCCCTCTGCACGCGGTCCGGTGAGCTCGTCGCGTGCGAGTGGGGTCATGACGATGCCGGGGCTGATCGTGTTGATCCGTGCACCTCGCTTTCGCCACCGAACGGCTTCCGCCTTTACGCGCAGCGAGTTGCTTAGACGAGCCCGGTGTCGACGGCGAACCGTGTGAGGTCGACCCGTCGTCGACATCCGGTCTTGTCTCGGATGCGGTCTAGGTGAGAGTGGACGGTGTTGATACTGATGTAGAGCTTGTGGCCGATCTGGTCGTCGGTGAGGCCTTCGGCGACGAGTGTGACAAGTTCGAGTTCTCGTTTGCTGAGTTCGTGTTGTGCAGGGGTGGTCGCGTCGGCGGTGGCGTGAGCGAGCAGGGACCGGGCCAGTTCGACGGCCGCGTCGATGGTGAGCGCCGCGCCGCGCAGTTCGGCGCGGCGGCGGGTGGCCGGGGCGAGCGCGGCGAGGTTGTGTTCGATGTGCGCGAGCTGCTGGTGGCCTAGGGGCATGTTGTTGGTGTCCCCGATGGCCTCCATCAAGGCTCGGCTTGCGCCGAGCAGCACGGCGGCGTCCTCCAACCGAGCTGGCGGGGTGAAGCGCTCGACGACATGGGCCAGGTTCTGCCACAGCCCCATGCGATCGCCGATCCGTGTGGCGAAGTCAATCGCCTCGCCAAGGTACGCACACGCTTCGACCAGTCGTCCACTGGCCCCGTACGACTCGGCCGACATCCCGAGATACCAGCTTTCCATCTCGACGTCCCCAGCGGCGCGGGCCAGAGCGAGCCCGTTGCGACAGGCGGTTTCGGCGCCCCTGATGTCACCGGTCTCTTGGCGGCTAACTGCGAGTAAACAGTTCCGGTTCCGATGCGCGATCGGCGTGACGAGCGTGGCATCGACGTCACCCGCCTTCAGCGCCCAATTGTGGGCCGTGACGAAGTCGCCAGCGTACAACGCTGCGAAACCGATCGCCGCACACGCCTCCGACAAACCTGTGGCGTACCCGAGAGCCTGGGCGATGTCCAGGGCTTGTCGCCCGAGACGATCGGCTCGGTCCAGGTCGTTCAGGTTTCGCAACAGCACCGACTGGCAGACCAGGGCGTCGACGAGCAAAGGGGACGGTCCTGTGGGCTCGAGAAGGTCGACGGCGTCGGTCGCGTGAGCGAGCGCCGACCGTTTATCGCTGGTCCGCCTCAACAGGACGGCCAACCATCGGTGGGCGCTGGCCGCCAGACTGGGCGGAGGCTGGATGCACGCGGCCAGCGCCCGTTCGAGAGGAGCCCGACCTTCGGTTGCGCGGCCGCGCCGGTTCCACCAGGGTGCGATCGACACGGCGAGGCGTATAGCCGCCAGCGGGTCGTGATCCAAGAACCAGTCGAGCGCGAAGCGGAGGTTGTCGTACTCGGCTTCGAACCAGAGCACCGCATCTCGTTCCTCTGCCGGGGTCGTGTCGAAACGGGCCGCAGCACGTTCAGCTGACTCGAGCGCCCACGCCGCCATGCCGACAACGGTTTCTTCAGCCTGACCGGAGATGACGAGCTTCGCGGCGGCATAGACCCGCAGGCTCTCGAGCATCCCGAATCGGGATCGGCCATCGGAGCCCTCGCGGGGCGCCACGAGCATGGAGCGATCCACGAGGGCCGGAGTGATGTCGACGGCCGCAGGGCCCCCGATCGCCTGTGCTGCGGTCAGTGTGAACGGCGCGGGGAACACTGACAGGCGCCCCAATAGCTGTTGCTGGTCGTCGGTCAAGAGCTGATAGCTCCAGTCGATTGCTGACGCCAGCGACTGCTGGCGACGCGGAGCGGTCCGGGATCCACTGACCAGGAACCGGAAACGGTCTTGGAGTCCGTCTTCGAGCTGGTCGACACCGAGTGCGCCGACATGGACGGCTGCGAGCTCGATCGCCAACGGCATCCCGTCGAGGCGTCTGACGATTCGCGCCACCACGGGCGCCCGGAGGTCGGTGAGTTCGAAACCCGGATCGACCTGTCGGGCTCGCTCGATGAACAAGGTGACCGCTTCGGACTCGGCAACGAGCCGATCCTCACCGTCGGTGGGCACGGAGAGCGGGGCCAGCGGGTAGCGGGCCTCGCCCTCGATACGAAGTGGTTCGCGGCTGGTGCCCAGGATTCTCACGTCAGGAGCAGCGGACAGCATCGTCTCGCACAGTCGGGCGACCCCCTCAATCAGGTGCTCGCATTTATCGAGCACGATCAGCAGATGGCGTCCAGAGATGACATCACAACGCGACTCGGTCAGCGACTGGCCCGGCTGCTCGCGCACCCCGAGCACCGCAGCGACTGCCGATGACACCGCAGCGGGGTCCTCGACCGCGGCCAGCTCCACCAGCCAGGCTCCGTCCTCAAAGCGCCCGGAAAGACTGCGGGCTGTCTCGATCGCCACACGGGTCTTGCCCGAACCGCCCGGCCCCGTCACCGTCACCATCCGAAAGCGGCCCAACAGCTCTCCCAAGCGGTCCAGATCCCCTACGCGGCCAACCAGACTTGTCAATGGCACCAGCAGATTATGAACACTCACCCCCGAGGGAGCCTCACGCGCGCTCACCACCCCACGGTAGCCGCAGGAGAGAGTGCGCAAGAGTAGCCCGACCATGTCGATCCGGCCGGTGCCGAGGATGACATCGACGGCCACAGCGTCACCTTCTCGCGCATCGCACCTGCCGGGTCGCGGACCCTCCAGAAGGGGTAGTTGTACCCACGGCGGTCGCGATAGCGAAGGGGTAGTCCCCCCTCTACCGGCCGAGAGCCGATCGTTCGACAATTGCCCCAGAAGCCAGCCGCGCAAGCGGCCCCAAGCAAAAGGAGCAGTCATGTCGCTAGTCAGTTCTGTCCCGAGCGGATCCCACCGCGCCAGCGTCCGCAGCCGTGTTGTAGTCACGCGGCGAGTGCTTAACGGCGTGATGATGGGTGCTATCGCCGCGACGACACTAACCGTGTCAACCGCCGTCCCCTCAGCACGGAAGGCCGAGGCGGCAAGTAGTTCAGCGCCGCAGGACCTGATGCTTCCGTTCCCGGTGGGAAGCACCTATCAGTTCAATGGACCTCACTCGTACAATTTGAGCACAAATCCTGCCCTGTGGGGCGGGATGGACTTCCTCAAGCCAGGCGCAGACGTGACAGCGGCACATGCTGGCCAGGTTCGCCTGTTCAACTGTGGCGGGCCAGTGATCGAGATCAACCATCTGGACACTGCAGGGCAACCTGATGGGTGGTCCACCATTTACTACCACGTCATCATCAATTCCAAGATTGCGGATAGGCAAATGGTGCACGCGGGTCAACTCCTTGGTAAAACCTCGATGACGACACCGTGTGGAGGCCTTGCCGATGGCGACCACGTGCACATGTCCTTGTTTCACCAGGTCGCTCCCTTCGATCCCGGGAACTCGAACCCAAACGAATATCCGCTCGACGGATTGTGCATCGGTGGCTGGGTCATCCACCGCGGTACGCAGCCCTACAAGGGCGGCGCGTATCTCATGAGAGGAGCGCAAACGTTGCCGGCGTATTCGTCCATCATCAATGATGGACAAGTCGGATGTGGTCAACGTAGTTATCAGCCGATGTCTGTGTCGATGCTCAGTAGCGCGGGCACGTCGATTGATGCGTCGCATCTGTGGGTCCATGAGTCGGGGACGATGCAGGTGACCGTCCAGAACACCGGCACGCAGACGTGGAGCTCGAACGTGCACCTGGCGCTGCCCAGCGGCCAGTCAACCAGTCTGCTTGAACCGTCCGCGGGTGGCTGGTACTCGTCGGCTCGCCCCGCGGCGGTCGTGGGGACGGTCCCGCCCGGTGGGCGCTACACCTTCCAGTTCCCGTTCGAGGTCAACACCACAGCGGCCGTGTTCAGCCAATCATTCACCCTCGTCGATGAGTCTGTCGCCTGGTTCCCGCAGAGCGGTCCAACCATCACCGGCGCTCTCACCACCACCGTTGACAGAGGGGTGGCGATGCGCCACACGGGGCCAGGTGGCTACAGCCTCGCTCCCGACGGCTCGGTCACTCCATTCGGCGGTGCGCCCGCGCTCCCCAACACCGCCACCCGGTGGCCCGGGTGGGACATCGCCCGAGGAATCGTGCTGCGATCCGACGACAGCGGCGGTTACGTCCTTGACGGCTGGGGCGGACTGCACCCCTTCGGGACCGCCCCCGCAATGCCGGCCGGCACGTACTGGCAGGGGTGGGACATCGCCCGAGGGATCGTGCTGCGCTCGGACAACCTCGGCGGTTACGTCCTTGACGGCTGGGGCGGACTGCACCCCTTCGGCACCGCTCCCGGGATGACAGTCAGCAAGTACTGGTCGGGCTGGGACATCGCCCGGTCTCTCGCCCTCACGTCCGACAACGGTGGTTACGTCCTTGACGGTTGGGGCGGTCTGCATCCCTTCGGCAGCGCCGCACCGCCCAGCACTTCACCCACCTACTGGAATGGGTGGGACATCGCCCGCTCGCTGGTCATCGTCAACAACGGAACCGGCGGTTACACCCTTGACGGGTGGGGCGGCGTCCACCCTTTCGGAACGGCGCGCAACCTCACCGGTAACGGCTACTGGCCGGGCCAAGACAACAACGCCAAAGCTCTGGCCGTCACCAACGACGACAGCGCGGGCGGCGAAGTCGACACGGCGGGAAACGTCTGGGCTCTTCGCTAACCACAATGGCACGACGGTCCGCGGCGGTCCAACGACTGCCCCGGACTGCCGCGTCGATGTGTCGTCCGAATCGGATCGATAGGGGTCCTCTGCGCCCAACAGCCCCAATTCCGTGCCGTTGGCTCGCGGCTGCTTCGCGCTCCATCTCGTTCCGAGGCGCCCCGGTGAACGACTCTGTCGACCCCGGTGTGCGTGGCGCTCCGAGACGATACATGCATCGGACCCCAGGTCGACACGATGGTTGGCACAGAAATGGCCTCGTCTCGCATCGAGCCAGAGAACCTGATCCGTGGAATCGTCAACGAGAGCTCGGGCAAATCCCAAAAGCCATAGTTCGACGAGCGCCGATTCGCTTTGACCCTGATCGCGGCGGGAGTTCTTCGAGTCTTCGTGTTTCGCGTGCGACCCGTTGCACCCTTGCATGGAGCCACGATCGATGAGCATCCCCTCAACGTGAATCGTCTCGACCTCTTCAGAGATGACATCGCGACGCTCCTACGCCTGTACAGCAGTACCAGCGTCGTGTTGTCCGGAGCGCTTCTCCTGCGGACCGAACTGGGTCGCCGCCTCATCAGCTGGAACGTGCGTTAGCGTCCGAGCAACTCAATCGGCAACCTTCGATTGACCGACGCCGATCAGTCGCCCCTTCAGGATCTGTGGGTCTGTTGATGGGGTGACGATTGTTGTCGTCTGCGGTGCAGCCGACATTCCCGACGTATCGCAGGCCCCGGGTCGCGAGACACGCGGCGACCGCACCACCGACGACCTTGGAGAGCACGCTTCACTGCTTCAATTGAACCCCATGGGGCCCGCACTCCGATCGCAGCAATACGTGGTGCGTCCGACGGACTCTTCTCCGAGCCCAACAGCGGTGGCTGGTTCATGTATGCACCAAACGACAGCGCTACGTACTCGTTGGCGACGGGCAACGACGGCCACCCACTGCGCGCTGCGCCAGTTTGGCTTGTAGCGCTCGGACTATGGTTTGTCTGTGTTTGGCGGCTGTTCCGGAACCGTTCGAACGGCTGAAACCCCTACTTTCATCCCTACAACTGGGCGTCACAAGGCATCACGAGCCAACACGAGCTGGACTATCATCCGAGCTCAGAGGCACTGGACAACATCAGCTGGACGGTCGTGAGGGATCACCCAGATCTACGAAGGCACCAATCAGATCCAGAGAATGGCGATCGCCAAGAAGCTGTTCAGCTAGGAAAGCCTTTGCGCTCAACCGACTGCGGGTCACGACTGCAGGCGTGCGACCACCATCATCGCCTCGGGCGGTCCGTTACGGCGGACTGGCTCAAGGGCGACGTGCACCACCATATGCAGGCTCTGCTGTTCCATGGTCTGCTGGAACGATGGCCACAGCGTTCGGCGATGACCCACGCAACCACGGCCCCCGGTTGCAACAGGGTGACGAGCGCGGGGATCGCGTCGGCACCGCTCAACGTGTTGAGAGCCACAATGTTCGAGTGGGTTTCGTCGAAGGGGACGTTCGTTGAAACGGTACGGTTCTGACGTGAGCGACCTTCCACCTCCACCGCCACCTCCACCACCTCCACCGCCCCCAGGTCCTCCCGGACCTCCGCGACCGATGCCATCCGGGTGGCAGCCGACGCCTCCGCCGCCACTGTCCTCGGACGCCACATCGCAGAATCAGAGTTGGCTGCGACAGAAGCGATTTCACGCGCCGTTGTGGGTCTGGCTGGTGGCTGTGATCGCTCTCGTCGCCGCCGGGGTCGGAATCGCTGTGGCGAACAAGGATGACAAGAACGCGGCATCGAGCCCAGCGACGACCGAGGGTGAAGTGGTGGTCGAGAGCACAGCCGAGACGACGTCGTCGCAGGCGACTGATGCAAGTGATGCAAGCGAGTCGACGGAGTCGCTTCCCACATCAACGGACGCCACGCAGTCGACGGACGAAGTGACGACGGTGGAAACTACGCCGGCCAATTCCGGGGAGGTGGCCGGCAGCCCCGTCGGAGCGACGGGGGATCGGGCCGGTCCTGTGGCCGCGGGCGCCATCGCCGACATCGGCGGGGGATGGCGGTTGCAGATCCTGAACGTCAATCCTGACGCCGCCGCGCTGATCGCAGCCGAAAACAGTTTCAACGAACCCCCGCCCACAGGCTCTACCTTCACGATGATCACTCTCGCCCTTGGCTACTTCGGATTGGACGATCCGAAGTCGTCGTTCGAGACCACGATCTCCGCCGTCGGTTCTGCAAACGTCGAGATCCGAGCGGAATGCGGAGTCATTCCACAGGAGTTGGACATCTTCGGCGAGGTCTTCACCGGAGGCGTCGTGACGGGCAACGTCTGCTTCGTCACCACCCCGGCTGACGCCACGAGCCTGCAGCTGTACGCGTCAGGCGACATCTTCGGTTCGAACCAGGTATTCATCGACGCAACCAAGTCCCCCTCGAACGTGGTGCCGATGCCTGCATTGACGGGGCCGCAGCCCGGCGCCGCGGCGACGCCTGCCCGCACGTCGCCGACTCCGCTCGGCACCGGCGCAGACGTCGGGGAGGGTTGGGCTTTGACGGTCATTGGCCCTGCGACGGACATCACGGACGCGGTCGCTGCCGAGAACGAGTTCAACGATCCGCCTCCGGAGGGCTTCCGCTTCGTCGGAGTCGACGTGGTGTACGCGTACGGCGGTGCGGGTGCCGGTTCGCCGTTCGAAGTGACCACGAAAGCGGTCGACAACTCGAACCTCTCCCTGTCGAACCAATGCGGTGTTGCGCCGGGTGAGATCGACATCTCCAATGACATCTTCTCGGGTGGAAGCGTCACCGGCACTCTGTGCTTCGTGGCCCCCGTCGGCAGCACCGGCCTCGTGCTCTATGCCACGGGAGGCTTCGGCGGCAAGCCAGTGATGTTTGCGACGGCGTAAGTCGGTGGACGATCTATCGAGCGCTAGTTGATGTAGACGTTGTGGATGACCTCGTCGATGGTCGTCACGTCGTCGGCCACGAGCGCCATGGCTTCATGGCTCATCGTTCTCATGCCCTGTGTCATGGCGAGTTGGCGCAGATCCTGTGGCGCCGCGCCGGTGACGATCAGTTGGCGGATCTCGTCGGTGACGGTCAGTACTTCGTAAACGCCGACGCGTTCGCGGTACCCGGTTTGCGAGCAGTAGTTGCAGCCGGTCCCGTGCACGAATGAATCCTTGGCAGTGCCACCGAAGTGCTCGTACAGGTCGCGCTCCTCGACGGTCGGCTCGTAGGCCGTGACGCACGACGGGCAGATCTTGCGCACCAGTCGCTGGCCGACAATCCCGACCAGTGACGACGCCATCAAGAACGGCTCGATGCCCATGTCGATGAGTCGGAAGAGAGCAGACGTCGCATCGGTGGCGTGGATAGAAGACATGACGACGTGTCCCGTGAGAGCGGATTGGATGGCGATGCGTGCTGTCTCTTCATCACGGATCTCGCCGACGAGGATGACATCGGGGTCCTGGCGAAGGATGGACTTGAGCCCGCTCGCAAACGTGACGTCGGCCTGCAGATTGATCTGCATCTGATTGACCGCGGGGAAAACGTATTCGACCGGGTCTTCGATGGTCATCACGTTGAGCTCGACGCGGCTGATCTCGGCCAGAGTCGCGTACAGCGTGGTGGTCTTGCCGGAGCCGGTAGGTCCGCTGCAGATGATCATCCCGAACGGCTTGTTGACGATCGCCAGGTACCGGGCGTAGGTCGCGGCCGGCATGCCGAGCTCTGACAGGTGCTTCATCGACCGGCTCTTGGCGAGCAGTCTGAGCACGGCCGTCTCGCCCCAGATGGTCGCCCCAGTGGCTACGCGCACATCGACACCGGCACCGTCGATGACGGTCTCGAACTGGCCGTCCTGCGGGCGACGACGCTCGACGATGTCCATGTCGGCCATGATCTTGATTCTGCTGACCAGTTCGGGCCCGGTCGTGTCGGGAAGGCTCAGCACCTCGCGGAGCGCGCCGTCGATGCGGTAGCGGATGCGGATCCGTCCGGCAGTGGGTTCGATGTGGATGTCGGAAGCGCGATCGCGCAACCCCTGTGTAACGATCTTGTTGACCAGTTGGATGATCGGCGCGTCGTCGGTCGCTCCGATCACTTCTGCGATCTGTTGCTTCGCCGCGGCGGAGTCCCAGAACTGTTTGATGTTGTGGTCGGTGTCGGACAGCACGCGGTAGAAGGTGTTGAGACACGTCACAACGTCGTCGGGTGGGGCGAGATAGACGTTGACGTGATCGACATTGATACGAGCCAGCGCCTCTTGAACGACTTCGCTCGAGCCATCGGCGATGGCGACGTCGAGCGCGCCGTCGACGAGTTGAAGCGGGACGATTCGAAGCCGGCGGGCGTCGTCCTCCTTCACGAAGGTCAGAGCTTCGGCGGTGGGGCGCACGGTGCGGAGGTCGATCGTCGGCAGGCCGAGTTGCTTGGCAAGTGCCCGGGTGAGCGAGCGCGCGTCCAGCATGCCCTGCTCGACGAGGATGGCGCCCAACTGCCGACCGGATTCCATCTGCAGGTTCAGCGCCCCGGCCAGCTGCTCAGGCAGCACGGTGTGGTCGGAGAGCAACACATCGCCGAGTCGGATGCGTGAACCGGGGGAGATGATCGGCGTGACCCGAGCCAAGGTGGTGACAGCGGCGGCCTCGACTTCAGGTTCTGTCTTCTTTGCCCATCTGCTCACGAAGGATTACACCTCATCAATACTATCTTTGCACCCCGATTATTCTATGCCCGGGGTCACCAGTCCTAGACGTTATAAGCATTTACCATACGAACTAATGTCAAGAATTCCTCAAGTCTGGCGGGCTGAGGACGATACCTAGTTGTGAGCTTCCCGCGTGTGATCGACCTGACCTTCAGGGGCGTCCGCGCTGGCATCACGCCCGTTCTGACGCACAGGTGAACCGGAACGTCTCGCATCGCTCAGCCGGTCACATCGCAGTCCGAAGAAAATATCGGTCGCCGATGCGAATTGTTGAATTGCAAAGAAAGTGCTCTGGCACCTCTTCTTGCCCTGTAAATGGTTCACCGCGGACGGGAAGCGGTGAAAAATGACGTTGCATTACCAACCCCTTGCTTCAGCTGATGATGTGCTCAGTGAGGCGCAGTCACGCGATGAGGCCGAGCAGGTCATTGACAGTCCGCCGAAGGCGAAGAAACAACTCTTCAGCATCGGGCGAACCGTCAAGCCGGAGGTCGTCATGGCCTTCTCACGACAGCTGTCGTCGTTCCTCGAGGCCGGCATCCCGGTGCTCGATGGCCTCGAGATCGTCGCCACGCAGACGGCGTCAACTCCGATGCGCAACGTCATCATCGAAATACGCGACTCGATCCATCGTGGAATGAGCTTCTCTGACGCAGTGGACGCGCATCCAGAGGTGTTCCCAGCTTTTTATCGGGCGATGCTGGCGTCGGCCGAATACACCGGAAACCTCGACATCGTGCTGTCACAGTTGTCGGCCTACCTCGAGCGCGACATCGCCGCCAAGCGCCAGGTGAAGAGTGCCCTGACCTACCCCATCATCGTCTTGGTCATCGCCTTCGCTGCCATGATCGTCATGTCGGTGTTCGTGCTCCCAAAGTTCACCGGCCTCTACCGCAGCCTGGGAGCGACACTTCCCCTACCGACGCGAATGTTGATGGGGTTCACCGACTTCATGAGCAGTTATTGGCTCGTGGTGCTCGGTGCTGTTGCCCTCGTGGTCCTTCTGTTCTTCGCAGTTATCGGTGGAGCTCGCGGTAAGCACCGCCGCGATGTGCTGGCGATGAAGATGCCTCTGATCGGCAACCTGTTCCTCCTCATCTCCCTCGAGCGCTTCTGCCGAGTGCTGGCGTCGTTGTCTTCGGCGGGAGTGCCACTTCCGATCGCGATAGGGCTGTCAGCCGACAGCACCAACAACTCCATCTTCCAGTCACAGATGGTCGCCGTGCGCGAGACCCTCGTGCGAGGCGGTGGCTTGTACGAACCAATGGTCGAAACCGGCCTGTTCCCGATCGCCGCCCGCCAGATGATCCAGGTCGGCGAACGCACGGGCATGCTCGGAAATCAGCTCGGCAAGGCTGCGTCGTACTACGAACGGGAGGTCTCCTTCACGATGAAGAAGGCAACCGAACTGTTCCAGCCCGCAGTCATTCTTCTCGTCGCTCTCGTCGTCGGCTTCGTCGCCGTCGCTCAGGTTGCAGCGATGTACAGCATCTTTGGACAGATCAAGTGAGGAACACCTCATGCGTCTGCGGAGAAACACACGTGCGGCAATTCGCCGCACCAACAAACAAGAAGGAAAATCATCATGTATGAAAGCTCAAGCAACCAGGGCCAGGTAGACGGTGAGCGGGACGAAAAGGGCTTCACACTTGTTGAAATCCTCATCGCCATCGTTCTCATCGGAATCCTGTCCGCAGTCGCCGTAGTCGGCATCAGCAACTTGGTCAGCAAAGGAACGGCGTCCGCATGCGGCGCGTCGAAGGATTCTGCAACAGCGGCAAGCGCTGTGTACTTCGGCTCCACCGGCGCATACCCGACCACGCTCGCCCAACTGGTTACTGTCGGCGTCAACGGCCCGGCTCTGACACTGCCTTCCGGTGTCACGGTCAATGCGGCAGTTGTGCCAGCGCCGACAGCCCCCGCCACCACCCCGCCCGCAGCCGCAATCGGCATGCAGGCATCGGGTGGCAGCTGGTGGCTGAACATGACAGCAGCCGGAACTGCAACCACGCCGCCGACGTTCGTCTGCGCCTGAGTCCAACAAACCGTCCGCCCGGGTGCGAGAAGCGCCCAGGCGGATGGTGCTCAACAGAACTGTTGCCAATGACCACTACACGAGCGGACGTGATGAATCGAGCGCGAACTGATATCGGCGAGACGCTCATCGAGATCGTGTTCACCATCGTGATCATCGGTCTGACGGTCACCGCACTGCTGTCCAGCCTTGCGACCGCCGGCAACGCGGGCAACGCTCAACGCATAAGCGTCCAGGCCGACTACGTGTTGCGCAACTATGCGGCTGCGACCAAGGCCGCGGCGCAGACGTGCACACCGGGGGCCGTCTACACCCTTGCCTACACAGCTAACGCTGTGTTCCCCGTCAGCGGTGCTGGCACGGTCTGCCCGGCAACTTCCTCTCCTCAATCATTGACCCTCACCGTTACCGGTCCGAGGGGTTACAGCGACTCCGTCGTGGTCCTGGTGCGAACCCCATGACCAGGAAGCGATCGCCCCGAACAGAGAAGGATTCCGGTGCGGCGCTGATCCTGGCGATCGGTTTTGTAGTGATGATCGGCCTCATCAGCGGCGGTCTCGCCGCCTTGGCCACCACCAGTCTGAACAGTCGCACGACACTCGAGTCGGTGCGTGACCGCCAGTTCGCGGCCGACGGAATGATCGAGCAGGCCATAACTCAGGTTCGCCTCCTCAACTGCTCGTCCCCCAACGCATCGATCCTTGGAACGCTGAACCAGGTTCCGATCAGGGTGGAGTACGTCAACGCGTGTGATCCCACTTCCGTTCGCAGCTCGGATGGCATCAGCTATCCGCAGCGGAACGTGATCTTCACCGCCTGCGTCGATCTAGGGGGCGGCGCAGCGTGCCTCGCCGCAAATGTCATCATCCGAGCCCAGGTCAACTTCGAGCCATCAGCGGGCACCGTGACGAAGACCTACATACAGTCATGGAACGTCAACCGATGAAGCTTCGCCCAGCAGCGCGTACGCGCGCCAGACGTTCTGACGGAGGTTTCACCCTCGTCGAGCTCGTGATTGCACTGGTTCTCAGTTCGTTGATCATCGGCGTGATAACTGCCGCGTTGATCACATCGCTCAACGTCTCCAACAGCACCACGGCGCAGGTCAACGACTCGAACGACACTGGACTCGCCTCGTCGTTCCTCTTTCGAGACGCGCAATCAGCTGGTGGCATCATCCCTACGACCGCAGTGATGAACCTGTCTCTCGGCGTGTCAACTACCGATTGGGCGGGCTGCACCCAGGGGAGCGCAGCGCTGGTCGTGCGCTTCAGCTGGATCGAGCAAGGTTCAACGCCGGCCGCGAGCAACGTGGTGACATATGGGCTCTCCGGCGCCACCCTCACCCGCCAGATCTGCAAAGACGGCGTCGTCGGGGCCAGTGTGGTTCTCGGCAGCCACTTCGCTTCGGTCGTGGCATCGTGCCTACCCGTACCTCCTTCCACCTCGCCTCCGACGCCGCCTTGCGCGGGGCATCCGGCATCCGTTTCGCTCACCGTCACCGGGCTGGGCGTACGCGCGCCCATCACGTCCGTCTTGACAGCCTCGCTGCGGTCGAGCGCTTCGCAGTTGACGATCGTCGGTCCGGTGTCGCTGACGACCGGACAACTTTCAACAGCCTATCCGTCGACGAACATCACGACGATCGGCGCCGCTGATCGAACAGCCGGCGGAGTGCTGAAGGCGCCGACCTGGTCACTTGTGACCCCTCTGCCACCCGGTCTCACGCTCGCCACCACGACCGGTACGGTCAGCGGTACGCCGACTGTGGCGGGTGGGTTCACCTTCACAGTCGCGGTCACGGATGCCTTGTTCGCCGCGGCGACTCGGACCTTTTCAATGGTGATCAACAGTGTGCTCGGTGTGTTCTCCGGGAACCAGGACGTCGGCGCGACGGGCCGAACCGGCGACAGTACGTACTCCGATCCGACCTACACGATCAGCGCCGGCAAGGGCGACATCGGTGGCGTAGCCGATCAGTTCCAGTTCGTCTACCGCTCGATGACCGGCGACGGGCGGATCACGGCACGAATCGTATCCCAAGTCGGCAACGACAGCGGCGCGCAGGCGGGTGTGATGTTCCGCGAGACGCTGGCCACGGGGAGTACGGACGCAATGATGGGAACGCTGCAGACGACCTCCGCACAAGTCCTTTACCGCAATGGGGCTGGCGCGGCGACCACGATTGCCAACAGTCCCCGGCCGGCCGCCCCGAACTGGGTCCGCCTCACACGTGTCGGCAATCTCGTCACTGGTGAGCAGTCGGTTGACGGGGTGACGTGGACCACCCCACAGCAAAAGACGCTCGTGATGTCACCGACGATCTTTGTGGGGCTCGCCGTTGCGACGCACAACAACAACGGCACTCTCGGTGTCGGCACGTTCGACAACGTTTCGATCACGCCCTAGCGGCGGCCCACAGACCTTCTTACGTAACTCTTACGGTGATCTCGTGCGAGGTTGGCATCAATCGAGCAGAGTGTTGGACATGCCCGCCGCCGTTCGTGCCCGCGCTCAGCCGCGCCAAACTGCGCCGGTCGTTCCGCTGCCACGAAAGCGGTACACCATCTTCAGCGACAACCACCTGCTGTCGTTTTTCTCCGCCGCGTTCGGGATCGTGCTCACGGTGTGGTTTCGCCACCACGGTTTCGCGGATCTCGGCAGAGGCGCCGCACCGGCCGCCACCAGCCTGACTGCGCTCACGGGGATTGCCGCATCGTTCGCCGGGCTTGCCGGTCTGGCCCTTGTCGGTCGACCGCTGGCGATCGAGCATCGCTACGGCCTCGACCGGGTCTTCATCTGGCATCGCATCCTCGGCGAGACGATGGCGGTACTGATCGGCGTCCACGTAGTCGCCGGCGTGTTCGCCTGGGGCCTCGGCACTGGTTTCGGCCCGGCGATCATCGATCTCACCGGGCGCGAGTCGTACATGGCACTGGCGTTCGTCGGGTCCTTGCTCATCGGCGCGGTCACCATCACCTCGCTGCGCAGCATCCGGCGGCAGATGTCGTACGAGACCTGGTACTTCGTGCACCTCCTCGCGTATGCCGGCTTCGCGATCTCCTTCTCGCACGAGATCGTGTGGGGAGAACTGTTTGCCGACGATGCGTTCTCGCGTTGGATGTGGATCGCCCTGCACGTCGGTGTGGGGGTGATGTTGATCCGCGGCCGTTGGGGTCGTTTCATGGCCGCCGCGCTGCGCCCGATGCACATCGCGAAGACCCGCAGGCTCAACGCCAACACGACGGAGTTGGTTCTTGCCGGCGGCGGCCTGCACAAGATGGTCGGCGATGCCGGACAGTTCGTCATCGTGCGGCCGATGGCGAAAAACCTGTGGTGGCAGGCGCACCCGTTCTCGTTGTCAGCGGCTCCGACCACGGGCGGGCTGACGATCTCCGTGAAGTCACTCGGCGACGGCAGTGCTGCGATCGGCCGCCTCCCGGTCGGCACGCGAATGATCGTCGAGGGCCCCTTCGGCGCATGTACGCCTCGGGCAATCGATGACCGAAAGGTCCTCTTCATCGTCGGGGGAATTGGCGTTACTCCCGTCAAGGCGATGTTGGAGCGGCTCGACAAGCGCAATCAGCCCATCGTCCTCTACCGCGCCAGTCGTCACGACGACCTCGTGTACGCGAACGAACTACGTCACATGGCTCAGGCGTTGGGGGGCGAGCTGATGACCCTCGTCGGCCCGACCGCCACCCTTGCCGTCAAAGACCCGTTCTCCGGGAAAGTCCTCCGCAAGGCCATTCCCGACCTGACCGAGCGGGTTGCGCTCTTGTGCGGGCCCGAGCGCCTGCTGTGGGCTGGCCGGGCAGGGCTACGCGAGGCGGGGCTCGCCCGCGAAGACATTCATTTCGAGCAGCCATGGTGGTGATGAGATGACCTCACGACAGAACGCTTCATTGGCGAAGCGCCTGCTTCCTGCGCTGGCCATGACCACAGCCGCATCCGGCCTCGTCGCCCTGCTCGACCAACCGTCGCGTGGTGCCGCGGGCGACATCGGCAATGTCACCGGCGCGGCAGGTGCTGCGGACTCCTCGGCCACCGCTCCGGCCGGCAACGCCACGCCGGTCGTCAATCCGCCGGTGGTTTCGTCGACTGTG
>JANPGV010000025.1:0-16246 GCA_031424145.1 Ilumatobacteraceae bacterium | reverse complement strand
ACCTGCCGCGGGCTGAGGTCTACGTCGTCACCACGCCGCAGCCGGCTGCGCAGAAGGTCGCCGCGTTGTCTGCGGCAATGGCGGCCAAGGTCAACCTCTCGGTCAAGGCCGTGATCGAGAACATGAGCTGGTTCACCGGCGACGACGGCAAGAGATACGAGATCTTCGGTGAGGGCGGCGGACAGGAACTGGCGGATCAGCTCGGCGTGCCACTGCTCGGCAAGCTCCCATTGGTGCCCGAGCTGCGCGAAGGTGGCGACGACGGCCTTCCCATCACCGTTGCCGACCCCGACAGCGAGGCGGCCAAGCTGTTCCACGAGATGGCCCGGCGAATCGCCGTCGACTTCAAGTCGAAGAAGATCTTCAACGCTGCCCTCAAGATCAGCTAGGCGCGTTGGCTTCTGCGCCATCTGCGTTCTCAGCGAGCGCCGACCGCAGTAAGGCACGACCTGACCATCGCATCAGATCAGTTGCTTCGTCGCGCGACAGCCCGGCAACGTCGGTCAGCCACACGAGTGCTTCGATCCCGATCACACTCCGGATCGCTAGCGCGAGGCGATGTCGCTCCACATCTGTCAGCTCCGCGTCAAGAGGAGCGAGTGCTTCTTCGATCCACTTGATTGCGCGGCCCTGCCGGAGCGGCAACTGAGCGCGCTCGACTGGGTCGGCTTCGAGTGAGAGACGAAGCATCGTGCGCTGTTGAGCCTCGTTCTCGAGATTCGAGCGCGTGAACGCGTCGATGACGAGATCGAGGCGAGTGGCCACGTCCTCTGGTGCGTCGTCGGGCAACAGCGAAGTTGCGCCAGCTTCCGGGTGAGCGGCGACCAGCAGCGCACGTTGACTCGGGAAGTACCGGTAGGCGGTTGTTCGAGAGATCGACGCCGCTTCCGCGGCCCCTTCGACAGTGGGCATGACTCCCTGGGCGACGAGGTCTCGGGCCGCGGCGATGACGGCATCGCGTGTGCGGCGCTTCTGGGCAACTCGGCCATTCAGCTCATATGGGATTGACATCGTCATAATGGTATCGTACTCTCGTCATGGGACATGAGTTCCATAACGAAAGTGAGCCAATGACATGAATGCTCCAATCATCCGAGACGCAGGCGAAGGCGAGAAGCGGTCGTTTCTCGGAGGAGGTCTGCACATCTGGAAGCTCACGACCGAAGACACGGGTGGAGCCTTCTTCATGTTCGAAGATGTACTTTCGCAGTCCAAGACCACCCCGATGCATCGCCATCCGGAAGCTGACGAGACGATCTACGTCCTCGAAGGCGAGATCCTCGTCAACATCGATGGCAAGGAACGTCGAGTCGGCGCCGGCGGCATGACGTTCACCGCGAAGGGTGTACCGCACGCCTTCATCGTGGTTTCCGACAGCGCCCGGCTACTCACCATGCAGACTCCGGGGATCGGCCAGGGGTTCTACCGCGGGGCAAGCGAGCCGACCACCGATGACAGGTCTGACACGGTTGACATCGCTCGCCTGCAGGCGACGGCAAGGGAGAACCCTCGCGGAGTGGAGCTGCTCGGGCCGCCACCGTTCGCCAACCTGAAGGTCGGCGGCTGACGCCGAAGAGGACTGCCTGTCGTTCACCCTCGTGATCTAGCGACCGAACACTCTCTTGAGGGCGTCGGTGCTGAGGGTGATGGCGCGCTCGACGTTGGAATTGGGAGCGACGGTGCCGACGTATTGAGGGTCGATGAAGGCGATCGCTCTTCCTACTTGCACGTAGGCGTTGATGGCTCCAGCGCTAGCACCTCCAACGAGGAACGTGTACTCGATCTTCTGACCGACGATGACCTGCCGGTCGCCATGCGGTGCGATCACGGGTTCCGCTTGCCACCTTGTCGAGGTCGACAACGCAGTGATGTTCCGATTGAGCGCAGTCAAACGATCGAACAACTTGAGCGAGCACGTGGGATAGACGTCACCGGCGATCACATCCATTGCTCGTGACGCATCCTCGGCAGTGGCGAATACCCATACGTCGTGAAACATCGGCACCGGACCCTTGGCGAAGTCTTGGTGCACGATGACGGATTTGGTGGTCGGCTGTGCGAGACCGACTGATGCGAGCTGAGCGCACGCTGGCGTCTCAGCAATCATCGCAGCGGTTTGTTTCTCGTAGTCCGCGAGCGTGAAGTCGTCGACCTGCTGCCATCCCCTGCCGATCTTGTCGGCGGTGATTTTGGCAGCCTGGCCCAACGGCAACGCCTCCCGGGGGTCCACGTCGCGAAGTCCGCCCTCCTCTTGCGAATCGTTCAATCGCCTGACGACCACTGCGGCTGCCAGGACGGCGACACAAGCCGCCGCGGCCATGAGGACTTTGTACGCACGCCTGCTCGGACCGGTGCGCGTGAGGCTGGGTGCCAGCGCGACGTATTCCTCGACAGTCTCCGATGCGGAAGCGCTCGCGTGTTGGGCTGTTGTCTCGTCGGCCTCGGTGCTGTCGGCGAGAAGCCGCGCCCGAAGGGCGTTGAGAAATTCAATCGACGGCTCGGCGTCGACGAGGTCGACGGCAGATCGGACAGGGTTGGTGCTCATCAGGTGCCCTCCGCGACGCTGGTGGCGAGTGCTCGCCGGGCTCTGCTCAGCAGCGAGTTGGTGGCATGCAGCGACCGGCGCAGCGTCGTCGCGATCTCTTGCACGGCGAGCTCGTCGACGTACTTGAGGATCAGCACCAAGCGGTGCTCCGGGCTCAAGCGACACATCATCTCCAACACGCGGGCCGGATCGGCACCGTCCAGAGGATCGAGCTCGACGGAACCCGACGACTGCGCCCACGCCAGTTCGAGATGCCGTTCGTCACGGGCTGCTCGACGATAATGATCGACCAACTTGTGGCGGGCAACGCCCATCACCCAGGGCATTGTGAGCGCTTCCGGACGACCGGCGCGGGCAGCGATCACGACAGCCGTGAACGTCTCCTGAGTGAGGTCCTCTGCCGCAGCGCGGTCGCCGAGCAGTGCTCGAGCGAGGTAGCGGAACACCTCACGCGCAGCATGGTCATAGAACTCGGCGAACGCCGCCGGCAAGCACATCGGTGATTCGGCAGTGCCTGCCTTGCCCTTCATATCCGTTACTTCGTACCACGATCGTCAAAATCGTCGCACTAACGAGAATTTGTTCGAACGCCCTCTTCCGCTGCGGCTTCGGCTAGTCACCCCAATGGCGTTGTTCGGTGAGGGGGTCGCCGTAGTTGTGATAGCCGTTGCGTTCCCAGAAACCCGGCGAGTCGCTATCGCGTAGTTCGAGCGACCGGACCCACTTGGCGCTCTTCCAGAAGTAGAGGTGCGGCACCACGATCCGCACCGGCCCACCGTGAATCGGCTCGATCGGCTCACCTTCGAACGCGTACGCAACGATCGCATCATCGGTGGTGATGTCGGCCAGCGGAAGGTTGGTGGTGTAGCCGAACTCGGCGTGTTCCATCACATGCGTCGCGCCAGCCTGAACGCCGGCGCGCGCTAACAGGTCGCGCACCCTGACACCCGTCCATGTCGTGTCGAACTTGCTCCACTTGGTGACGCAGTGGATGTCGAAGGTCGGCGATACCGACGGCATCGCCTTCAACTCGTCGAGATCGATCGAGAACGGGCGGTCGACCAAGCCGGTGACCGCCAGGGTCCACTCGCCCGGTGCATACGTCGGCACATCGCCGACGTGGAGCACAGGAAATCGATCAGTCAGGTACTGCCCGGGCGGAAGACGGTTGGGGTCGTAGCCCTTCTCGATCAGTTCCTTGCGGTTTCGGTCGAAGAAGCCCATACGTCTCTAGTCTGCCGAGCACCGGCACCGTTACAACCTACGCTGGCGACGATGAGCAGCATGCCCCCGCCTCCGCCGCCCCCGATGACGCCGCCTCCCGGCTACGTCGCATACGGCGGCGCTGGCGCGTCTGCGGGTGCGTTCCAACGTGTCGGTGGTATCTCGAGGGCGATGGTCGTATTGCTGTGGATCTACCTGCCGCTGCAACTGCTGACGATCTTCGATCAGGTCAGGTTGCGACGCGAGGCGAAGAAGTTCCTCGACGGCGTCATCACCGAAGACGAATTCAAGAGGACCGTGCAAGTCAATCCGAGCTCGATCGTGGGGCTGGTGATCATCCCGGTTGCCGTCCTCACGATGATCTGGATGTACAGGATGGCGGCCAACTTGCGAAAGCTCGACCGGCCTGGGCAGACGTGGGCGCCGGGATGGGCAATCGGTGGATGGTTCGTGCCGCCGTGCGTCGTGTACGCAGTTCCGTGGCTGATGTTCAAGGAACTGTGGAAGGGGTCGGACCCAGCGATCCCTCCTGGCGACCCGTCGTGGAAGCAGGGAACGGTCCCCGCTCTGATCACGGTGTGGTGGGTGCTCTACGGGTTGGTCCCGCTGCTCGGTTTCTTCTCCGCCGCGGGCGTGGCCGGCCAGATCCGTGCGGGCATGACGATGCGATCACTCGCCGAGCGCTTCCGAGACTTCGGTGCATTGAACATCGTCTTCACCCTTGTCGGAATGGTCACCACCGTCGTGTATCTACGCCTCGTTCGCGACCTGTCGGCGCGGCACATGCAAGCGACGCGCGAGGCCTGAGTGCTCTACCTGGTACGCCACGCCAAGGCGGGAAGTCGCCGCGACTTCTCTGGTGACGACCGCTTGCGGCCGCTCAGTCCAGCGGGCCGTCGGCAGGCCAAAGCGCTCGTCCCGCGACTCAAGAAGGCGGGGGTGAAGACATTCATCAGCAGTCCGTATCTGCGTTGCATCGAAACGCTCGAACCAACGGCGAAGGCCGTCGGTGCTTCCGTTGAAGTCGACGAGCGACTGTCGGAGGGTCGCAGCTTCGTCGGCATGCTCGAACTGCTGGAGTCCCTGCCTGATGCGACCGCAATCTGCAGCCACGGCGACGTCATCCCTGAGACCATTGACGCCCTTATGCGCAGGGGCTGCGAGCTGACGTCGCCGCCCGACTGGCGCAAGGCCAGCGTGTGGGTGCTCGGGCGCAACGCCGTCGGCGAGCTCCTCACGGCCGAGGCATGGCCACCGCCCGACCTCAGCAAGTAAGAAGCGCTGGTCAGGGACGAGCGAAGTTTTCTGCGGCCTTGCTGTCGAACTCGTAGCCAACGAAGACCTCCGAGCCGACCACCCATGCATCGTGACCAGGCTCGATCACGTACGCATCACCCGGGCCGATCTCGATCTCAGTCCCGTCGTCGTGGCGCACGTTCATGCGCCCTGACGCCGCCATTCCCTCATGATGGATCTGGCAGCTTTCGGTACCGGCGATCGGCTTGATGCACTCCGACCACCGCCAGCCCGGTTGCAGCGTCATTCGCGCTGCTTTCACCGAACCAAGGTCGACGACCTCCACCTCCGTCTTGTCGGGGGTCCGTCGCTCGTCAGGCGATCCGAAGCTCTTCTTCATCACTCCAGCCATCGTGCACCTCCATGAATTGATCTCCAGGCCCACCCGTCAAGGAATTGACGCCTGTGCACACAGTGCTCCATCTGGGACCGTTTGGCAACCGAGACCGGGCGGTTGGCCCCGTTCAGTCAGTGGTGCAATCGAAGCTGTTGCCGTTGCGCACGCAATGGCCGTTGGCTGCGAAGTAGATCCAGAACGCGGCGCAGGCCACAACCAGGATGATCCCGATGACAAGACCTGCCATGGCCAGGCCACGGCCGCCGCGCTCGCCGCTGCGGGTCTGCCTCAGGCCGATGAATCCGAAGATGGTTCCGAGCAGCCCGGGGATCTGAAGAAACCAGAAACAAGGAATCACACCCACCAGGCTGAGCACCAACGATGCGATTGCCATGCCTGAGTTGCCCTGCTTCATCGGCATCGGCGCACCCGCCGGGTAGGGCTGGTAGCCGGGAGGCTGCGGAGGCACTGAACCGCTTGGCTGCCACCCGGGTGGTTGCGGGAACGAATCGCTCGGGGGTGGCGGCGGAGGCATGCTCATGCGCGGCAACGGTAATCGAATATGGCCATCCAGAACGCGGACCCGAGATTCGGTCAGTCCTGGTCAGCGGCGTTGCGGGCGGCGCGCTCGACGCGGCTGCGGTAGACGTCCCACCATTCGGCGTCGCCGGGTGCCATGTTGTCGTTGTCCTGGCGCAGACCCGCCCCGCCATCGATGAGCTCGCGAACGATGTCGCCGTGACCAACGTGGCGATCGGTCTCGGCGATCATGTGCACCAGGATCGTGTGCAGCGTCACTTCGCCGCGGTCTTCCGGCCACCACGGCACGTGCCCGATGTCGTCCAGTGCGAGGGCGTCGATGGTGGCGTCAGAGTGCGCCCACACGCGGCGGTACAGCCCGATGATCTGCTCGCGCGTTTCCTCGGCGGTCGCCCACATGTCGGCGTTGTCCTCGGCGCCTTCGTCGAACCACGGCAAAGGCTCCTGGAAGCGACGGCCGAAGATCTCGCCGAAATAGCCGGCCTCCACGCTCGCCACGTGCTTCACCAGTCCGAGCAGGTTGGTACCCGTCGGCACCATCGGGCGGCGGACGTCGTACTCCGACAGGCCGTCGAGCTTCCAGAGCAGAGCGTCGCGAGCGATCTGCAGATAGCGATGAAGGTCCGCCTTCGGATCGTGCACGGCCATCACCGCAGTATGCCATCGAGCCGCTCAGCCGGCGGGCGCAGCGCTGCCTGTCGTCGTCGCGAGCGTGGTCGACGTCGCGTCGAGTCTGTCGACGAAGCCTTGGATGAGGCCGACCATCTGTGAGGGTGGGTTGTTGTCGAGGCACGCCTGCACTTCCGTGCGCGCCGTGGCGAGGTCTGGAGGCTGCACCAGATCGGCCGAGGTGATAGCCAAGAAGCAGTGCGGATCGGCGTAGGTGGGGTCGAGCTTGATCGCCCCGCGCAGGAGCTCGATGCCCGACGGCGCCGCCGATGCGCCGCTTTGGGCGATCAACCAACCCATGTAGGTCAAGGCCTCGGCATTGTTGGGGTCGAGCTCGCGCACCTGTTGGTAGCGCAGGATCGCCTGCTGCGGATCCACCCCCAGTAGCTGACGGGCCTCGGCCAGCTTCAGGGCGACCTCGTCGCCCGGCAGACCGCCGGAGATCGACTGGCCCGGCAGTCGCTGGCCGGAGCTTCTGGCAACCAGCCAGCCCGACAGCGAGGCGACGAGCAGCGTCCCAATGATCCACGCAGCCAGTACCTTCGACCGCCGAGGTCGAAGGGGCGAGGTCTCGGCCTGGCCTGCATCGATGGCCCGCAGGACAGCCGCGGCACGAGCCGTATAACCGTCGCGAAGCGTGTTGTAGTCGTGGTCGTCGACGTCACCGAACTGCTTCTCGCGGTCGAGGTCGGTGATCGACTTCAGCAGGAACCGTCGTTGCTCCTCCAGCTCGGCAAGTTGATCCGGGTTCACAGATCCTCGACCTCGTCCTCGGTCAGTGCAGCCGCGACGAGCCGGCGATCAGCATCGTCCGGGACGGTATCAGCGACCGTTTTCCATCGATGAAAGGCAAAGCCGAGACCCACCAGCGCACACACCAGCGCGGCAACCGGAAGTGCCCAGACGAGCGCGTCGATGCCAGTCGCCCTCGGAACCAGCAACACCTTGCTGCCGAACCGCTGCTCGATGAAGTTGATGATCTGGTCGTCGCTGACCGTGCCCGTCTCGACCTGACGAGCGATCTCGATGCGGATCGCCTGTGAGTCGGCGTTGCGCGACTCGAACACGCTCTCGCCGTCGCAGATCGGGCAGGCCAACCGGCGACTGATGTCTTCGACCCGTTCCTTCGGAGTGCGGGCGCCCGCATCGCGCCCCGCGCCGACTGCAAGCAGGCCGCCGACCACGAGAACGAGCAGCACCCAGCTCGGCCAACCCTTGATCGAACGGGTCATCCGTACACCTGGCGGAACCGCTGCAGGGCGGTCGCCAGCGAGTCAGCGGTGATCGTTGTCGCATAGCGGCTGACCACCACACCGGATGGATCGATGATCCAGGTCTCGGGGACCTTGGCAACACCGAACGCCGTGGCGATCGAACCGTCGTCGTCCTTGATGATGGGCCAGCTGCCTCCGTGCTCGGCGAACCACTGCGAGACTGCATCGTCGGAGTCATCCTTGACGACCGTGTACAGCTCGGCTCCATCGGCGATACCCGCCTGCTGCGTCGCGAACGCGACGAGCTCGGGGTGCTCCGCCTTGCACGGCAAGCAGGTCGATTGAAAGAAGTTCAAGACCACCCAGCTGCCCTTGCGACGGCTGAGGTCGAACGGCTTGCCTTCGAGGCTCGTGCTGACGACAGCGGGGGCGGGCTTGCCCAACAAGAACGACGACGTGACATCCGCCTTCTCCGACTTGCTGCCGGCCAGGACGATGAACAGCGCAGCCACGACGGCGGCAACCGCGAGCGAGATGTATGGAGCAAGGCGTCGGCCGCTGCGCGCCGTGACACTTGGCTCCGACACCGTTGCCTCAGTCACCGTTTGCTCAGACACCGACAGGCTCCTCCAGCTCGACCGGCGCCGAAACCGGATCGGTGGGCACACGCCTGCGACGTCCAGGGAAGCCTGCCAGCACGGTTCCGGCCGCCATCAGCATTCCCCCGATCCACAGCCAGACGACGAGCGGTTTGATGAAGATCTTGACCGGAGCTTCGGTGCCGTCGAAGCGGACGCTGGGCTCGAGGGTGAGATAGAGGTCGTTCAGCACGCTGTTACGCACGCTTGGCGTCGGCACCTTCGTGCCGAAGTTCGTGAACGTGGTGATGGCCGGCGCATACGTCTTGCCACCGTCGATCTTGATCAATGCCTTGACCCCGGTGGAGCGCGCGTCGGTGAACTGCTGCAGCCTGACGAGCTCGAAGGTGTGGCCGCCGTACGAGACCGGTACGGCTGGCTGCAGCGTGAACTCTGCGACTCGCGTGTAACTGTTGGACGCCGCGAGGGCGACGGCGATGATGATCACGCCGAGATGAACCACCATGCCTCCGTTGGCTCGGCCGACGAGGCCGCGCCATCCCTGGCGACGCGAGGCGAGCACCAGTTGACGCAACGCCGCGCCACCGGCGAATCCTCCGAGGAAGAAGGCGATGAGTGGTGCCAACCCGTCGGCGCCGGTCAACACGCTGATGGTCAGCGCACCCGCACCGCACCACGCCGGCCAGAACAACCGGTCGCGGAGCAGTTCGGTGCTGGCCTTTCGCCACGGGAGCACTGGAGCGATGGCCATGAGGAACAACAGGGTGATCCCGATGGGCATCGACAGTCGATCGAAGAATGGCGGACCGACTGCGATCTGCCGGTTCTGGAGCGCCTCGACGATCAGCGGGAAGACCGTGCCGAGAAGAACGATGAACGCGAAGACGGTGAAGATCACGTTGTTGGCCAGGAACGCGCCTTCGCGTGAGATCGGCGAATCGATGGCGCCAGGCGATCGCAGGCGGTCGCCGCGCCACGCGATCAGCGCCAGGGATACGACCACGATGACACCGAAGAAGCCCAAGAGGTACGGACCGATCGTGCCGTTGCTGAACGCGTGGACACTCTGCAACACGCCGCTGCGAGTGATGAACGTGCCGAGGATGGTCAGCGAGAACGTGGCCACGAGCAGGCTGATGTTCCACACCCGCAACATGCCCCTGCGCTCCTGCACCATCACTGAATGCAGGTACGCGGTCCCCGTGAGCCACGGCAGGAAACTGGCGTTCTCCACGGGGTCCCAGCCCCACACGCCGCCCCAACCGAGGACCTCATAGCTCCACCATCCGCCGAGCAGGATGCCGACCGTCAGGAACCCCCACGCGTACAACGCCCAGCGTCGAGTCGCGACGAGCCAACCTTCACCGACGCGTCCCGTGATCAACGCCGCGATCGCGAACGCGAACGGAACCGTGAACCCGACGAAACCGAGATACAGGATCGGTGGGTGGAACAACACGAGGATGTGGTTCTGCAACAACGGGTTGGGCCCGAGGCAGCACCGGTTGAAGTTGGGGGTCGGTCCGGCCTTGAAGGCATCGATCGGACCGAATGACAGCAAGAAGAAGAACCCTGTGACGACGAACATCACGACCAACGCCCAGGCGACGAGTGGATCGTGCAGACGCCGACGATTCCGGTGCATCACGACGGCTGTGTAGATCGACAGGATCATCAGCCACAGCAAGATGCTGCCTTCCAACGCGCTCCACAACGCCGTGACGTTGAACAGCACGGGTGTGTCGCGCGAGCCGACCTGCTGGATGTACGCGAGCGAGAAGTCGCGTGTGATCAGGGCTCGCTCCATCACCACGACGGCGATGACCGCACCACCCAACGCCAACCACGCGTAGTTGGAGATCGATCGAAGCAGCCGACGATCTCCGGTGACCGTAGCGACTGCGAGGCCCAGCGCGCCGAAGGCGCTGGCCGCCAACCCCACGATCAACGCGGCGTGCCCGAGCAGGCCGTTCAGGCTTGTGGCTGCGAACATGCCGCTGACTTCGACGGGTCGAGACGATCAGGGTTCTTGGCCGCGTACTCGTTCGTGTGCTTGACCTCGAGCTTGTCGCCGTGGAACACGCCGTTGTCGGCCACTGGTGCCGTCAACGTGCCGTGGACCACGACAGGAATGCACTCTTGGAAGAGCCCACCGGGATCACCTTCGTACTGGACGGGGATCTCCACGCCCTGGAACGTGATCGTGAAGTCGGTGATCGCTCCCTGCTTGACGAGCGTCCCCTCCTCGACGACTCCCTGGATTCGCAGCCTTCGACCGACCTCGCAGCCGGTCTTGTGGCCGACCTCGTCGGCGTTGCAGTAGAAGTCGATGGCCGACGTCAAGAACTTCGTCACGATCACACCACCGGCGATCAAGACCACGATCAGCAGCGCGATTGCCCGCCAGTTCCGACGACGGGCGGGAGGCGTGAGCGTGGCCGTCGACTGACGCGGGCTCAGGTCCATGGCCGGTCTTCCGCGGGCAGTCGCTCAGCGAGGCTCCGTGCCCGCCGAAACATCACCGCGACCAACACGCCGATCCCGCCGAACGTAGCGACGTAGCTGATGATCACGAAGGTGGTCTCCACTACAGCGTGGCCTCTTGACGACGTTCGGCGATCGCGAACTCGAGACCGTGGTCGTCGAGCGCATCTTGCATTGCCAGACCGCGCTGGCGATGCATCACCAACCAGACATACAACAAGGTGAAGACGATGATGCCGATGAACAGGCTGAACAACATGAGGTTCTCGAGCTTGCCCTTGGCGATGCTCTCTTGTTGGTGCAGCGGTCGCCACCATTGGACGCTGAAGTGCACCAAGGGAATCTCGAGCACCGACAACAAGGCGACCACCGCGCTCCGCCGGGCACGTTGATCATGGGTTCCACCGAGCCCGCGAACGGCTAGATAGCCGAGGTATGTCACGAACAGGAATGCCGTCGTGGTGACCCGGGAGTCCCAGACCCAGTAGACGCCCCAGGAAACCCGGCCCCACAGGCTGCCAGTCAGCAATGTGATCCCCATGAACAGAACACCGACCTCGGCACTGGCTCCGGCCAGACGGTCCCAGTTCAGCGATCGAGTTCGCTTGGACAGGTAAGCGGCACTGCTGACCGCGGTGACGATGAACGCCAGGTAGGCCAGCCACGCGCTGGGTACGTGGATGTAAAGGATTCGGACACCCTTGCGCTGCACTGCGTCGTCGGGTGACAGGAACAATCCGAACGCGACGAACCACGCCAGCCCGATGACGGTGGCGACGCCGACCGCACGCGTGACCGGAGTGCTCGTCGGGCCCTTCATGCGCCGTCGTCCACCAGTGGACCGAAGCCCATGGACCCGCCTATGGCGAACAGGAGCGCATAGGTCACCAGCAACGCCACCCATGCCCAGCCCTCTCGCATCGAGATCCCTCCTACGCCGAGTGCGGCTTCCGTCGCTCGGGTTGCACCGATCAGAACTGGCGCCACGACCGGCAGCAACAGCAATGGCAGCAGTGATTCGCGACCTTTGGTTCCGGTTGTGAGACCGCCATAGAGCGTACCGACCAAGCCCAGTCCGCAGGAAGCAGCTAGCGCGCTCGTGATCAGCAGCACCGCACCGCTGCCACTGAACCGACTGTTGTAGAGCACGAAGGCTGCCGCGAAGAGCAATACCTCCAGCACCAGCAACTGAATCGCAAGCGCAGCCGCCTTGCCGAAGAAGATCCCCTGGGCAGGCATCCCGGCGATGCGCAGCGCATCGAGTGCGCCGTCATCCGCCTCGACGGCGAACGATCGCTGCACAACTACGAGCATGCTGAACAGCGTCGCCAGCCAAACCAAGCCTGGAGCTACCCGCACGAGCAGGTCGTCGCTGTCGAGGGCGAAGGCGAACAGCACCATCACGATCGCGGCGAACGGCAAGACCTGGTTGATGAGCACGCGACCGCGCAACTCGATGCGCAGATCCTTCGAGGCAACAAGTTTCGCAACGCCGAAGCCTGTCACGGCATCCGACCCTCTTGGCCGCGGCCCCGCTCGCGGACCTGCCCGCCGGCGACGTCGACGATCCTGGTCGCCAGCGCGCCGGCGCGTTCCAACTCGTGGCTGGCGACGATCATGGTCGCGCCCGAAGCAGTAGCCGCGCGCAGCACGTCGTCGAGCTCGTCGCGACCCGCTGCATCGAGGCCGGCGTGTGGCTCGTCGAGCAGCCACAACTCGGCTCGGCGGGCGATCAGGCAAGCCAACGCGGTGCGTCGCCGTTGCCCTGCGGAGAGCTTGCGCACAGGCACATCTCGGAGCCGGCTGCGAAGGGCCATGCGCTCGAGCGACGCGGCGATCTCGTCAGCCGAGGCGCCAACCGTTGCACCCCAGAAGGAGACGTTCTCACCGACGGTGAGATCGGTGTAGAGGCCGTTGGAATGACCCAAGAGCCCGACTCGCGAGCGAACCGCCTGGCGGTGCTCGGCGAGGTCCAGGCCGAGCACGGTGGCGGTGCCACGAACCGGCGGTAGCAGCCCGGCACACAACCTGAGCAACGTGGTCTTGCCGGCTCCGTTGGGGCCGCTGAGCAGCACGATCTCGCCGCGGCGCACGCACAGGGTCGCCCCTGCGAGCGCCGGGAAGCGGTCGAGCACGGCCACAACATCGACGAGTTGAACGACCGGCTCCGTCTCCATAGGACGTGACAACGCTACCGGGGGCCTGCACCGACCCTGTCAAGCTGCGACGCGATCGTGCCGATAGCGTCAAGCGTTGGTTCGACGGGCTTCAAGACCTGGTCAATCCAGCACTTCATTCGTCGAATCGATTGCACCATGTCCGAAAAACCACCCGCCAGCCACGAGAAGGTCAGCCGCTGGGATCGCCCGAAGCCACCGCGCGACTGGCGCTGGGTCGTCGGCGGGATCGGTCGCACGCTGATCACACTGGGGCTGATGATGTTCGCCTTCGTGGCGTACCAGCTGTGGGGCACGGGCATTCAAACTGCGCAGGCGCAGCGCACGCTGTCGCGCGAGTTCGACGAGTTGGTCGCCAACACGCCGGCAGAAACGACGACGATCGCGACGACGAACACACAACCGACCACGACCGATCCGGTCAACGGCACGGCTCCGATCGACACGGTCGCGCCGACCACGACACTTGCGGCCGTCGCGCCGATCGCCCAGCCGATCCCGGACGCCGAAGAGGCGGTGGCTCGGCTGGAGATCCCGCGCATGGGCCTGAACCGCATCGTTGTCGAGGGCGCAACGGCCTCAGCGTTGACGAAGGGGCCGGGACATTTTCCGGAGACGCCATTGCCGGGCCAGCTCGGCAACGCGGCAATCGCCGGCCACCGAACGACCCACCTGCACCCGTTCTTCGACATCGACAAGATGCAACCCGGCGATGAGATCATCGTCACCACGTTGAACGGCCGCTACGTGTACCAGGTCACGGGCACGGAAGTTGTCGGTCCCGACGACTACGCCGAAGTGATCCCGACCCCCGACCGCACCAAGGCGACGCTGACCCTCGTGTCGTGCACACCGCGGTACTCGGCGAGCAATCGCATCGTGGTGCACTCCGAGCTCGAGCCGGAAAAGTCCGACGCACTGACCGATGCGGCACCCCTCGCGCCGGCGCAAGACTCTCCCGATCCAGCGGTGACCCTTCCCGACGAGGGACAGGTCACGGTCGTCGACACGGTCGCCCCGACGGCCTCGACCGAGCTCGGCGCGATACCAGCCGACACCAGCCCTGGCGACACCACTGCGATCGAGAACTCTGGCGACACCGCGGTGCAGCCGACGCGGCCGGCCGAAGCCACGCCCGACGCGTTCTCGGATGGTTGGTTCAGTGACAGCAGTGCGATTCCGCAGGCGATCATGTGGGGCCTCGGGCTTCTGGCCGTCGCCGCCGGCATCTACTTGCTCAGCCGGTTGGCACGGCGCTACTGGGTAGGCGTGCTCGCCGGCTTCGTCCCGTTCATCGTGGTGCTGTACTTCTTCTACGAGAACGTCAACCGACTGCTACCACCCAACTTGTGACCGAGCCTGAGACCGCTGTGCCGGGCGAACCGGAGCACCCGGGCTCGGATCCTGTTCGCGTCCGCCGTCGTCAAGTTGCGCGATGGACCCGACTGGCCAACCGCATCGGCTACCTGTGCTTCGGCATTGCCATCGCCACGTTCGTGATCGGCTTCATCGTCAGCTTCAACGGCGCCGTGTCGGCGGTCGTCATCGGTTCGATGATCGTCGGATCAGTTCTGCTGGCACCGGCGATCGTGCTCGGCTACGCGGTGAAAGCGGCAGAGCGCGACGACCGCGAACGCGGTTTCTAGGAACTCGTTTCGCAACGGCTGGTTCAGTTGTTACTCTGTGGTAACACGTATGAGCATCCGCCTTCCAGCCCCGGCTCGCCGCGAGCAGATCCTCGACGTCGCCGTAGAGGTCTTCGCCCGCAACGGCTTCCACGGAGCATCGATGAACGATGTGGCCGAGGCCGCCGGCGTGACGAAGCCCGTTCTCTACCAGCACTTCGACTCCAAGCAGGACCTGTACATGGCGCTGCTCGACGAGGTCGGCAACCGCTTGCTGACTGCCATCACCAAGGCCACCGCGGGTGTTGCCAGCGGGCGCCAGCAGACCGAGCAGGGTTTTCTCGCCTACTTCCAGTGGGTCGCCGATGATGGCGATGCCTTCCTGCTGTTGTTCGGCTCTCGCGCCAGCCGGGACGAGGAATCGACGCAGGCCATCAGGCGGATCACGGCGGGTGCAGCGAATGCAATCGCGCCGCTGATCGCCGCCAACATCGGGCCCGATCACCGCCGCACCTTGGCCCATGGCCTCGTCGGCCTGGCCGAGGGTGTCAGCAGGCGCCTCGTCGAGCAAGGCCAATCGTTCGACCCGCTCGTTCTCGGTCAGCAGGTCGCCGACCTTGCCTGGGCCGGTCTACGCGCCGTTCACGACTGAGCTCGATCGTCAACCGGCGACCAGGTTTGTTTCGAGATCGGCCCAGAGATCGGCGGCGTCTTCGATGCCGACGCTCATCCTCAGCAGGCCGGGTGGCACGTGCGCGTCGCCGGGATACTTCTGGCGTCGTTCGATAGTGGTCTCGACGCCACCAAGACTCGTTGCCGGCACGATGATCCGCACGCCTTCGCACAGCGCGTCGGCTGCGTCTGCGCCGCCCTTCACGATGAACGAGACCATCGCACCCTGGCCCGGATAGCGCACCTCGGCCACTGCGGGGTGGGCGTCGAGGAGTTCGGCGAGAGCCGCTGCGTTGTGTTGCATGACTGCGAGACGGACCGGCAAGGTTCGCAACCCGCGAAGTGCAAGGAACGCTTCGAGTGCTCCCGGCGTGGCTCCTTGGAAGGTACGCGCCTGAACAAGGCGTTCGAAGACGGCGTCGTCGGTCGTGATGCACAGACCGATCAACAGATCGCTGTGCCCGCCGATGAACTTGGTGCCACTGTGCAAGACCACGGCCGCGCCATCCTTCAATGGCTTTTGCAGGAGTGGTGTCGCGAACGTCGAGTCGACGACCATGCGCGCTCCGGCAGCCTTGGCGGCGGAGCCGATTGCCGGCAGGTCAGCCACATCGAGCGTCGGGTTCGTCGGGGTCTCGACCCAGACGACGTCAGCGCCCACTGCTGCGGCAGCAACCTGTGCGGTGTCGGTGATATCGACGGGACGCAACTCGAGGTGCCCCTGGGCCTGGTACTCGGCGAGCAGCGACCGGACACCGAGATAGCTGAACGTGGGTATCACGACGACCTTGGGTGCAAGCGCGTACACGATGGCCGAAGCAGCAGCCATCCCGCTCGAATACGCGATCGCTGAACCGCCCTCCA
>JANPGV010000024.1:0-28590 GCA_031424145.1 Ilumatobacteraceae bacterium | reverse complement strand
GTCCACGCTCGAGCTCGATCTCAGCGGCGACAACCACGTTGGCGTGTTCATCCCGCCGGGCGTGGCGCACGGTTTCGCGGCCATCACCGACGCCGTCATCACCTATCTCGTCGACGGCTACTACAACCCGGCCGACGAGCTCGGCGTCCTGTGGAGCGACCCGGTGGTCGGTGCCGATTGGGGTGTGACCGACCCGATCCTGTCGACGCGCGACCAGACCAATCCGTTGCGCGCCGACCTCCCTCCGGGCCGGCGGCCGTACTCCCCGATGCGAGGTTGAGATGAAGTTGTTCGTCACCGGCGCCGCTGGTTTCATCGGGTCGAACTACGTGCGTTGGCTGCAGTCGAACACCGACGACGAGGTCACGATCTACGACGCGCTCACCTACGCCGGCAGCCTCGACAGCATTCGCGACGTCCTCGACGATCGGCGATACAAGTTCGTGCACGCCGACATCTGCGACGAAGACGACGTTCTTGCCGCGATGGACGGTCACGATGCCGTGGTCAACTTCGCCGCCGAGACACACGTCGATCGTTCCATCAAGGACGGCTTCTCGTTCGTGCGCACCAACTGCTTCGGCACCAACGTGTTGTGCGATGTGGCTCGTCGGGTCGGGGTGGATCGGTTTCTGCACATCTCCACCGACGAGGTCTACGGATCGATCGAGGTCGGTTCGTTCACCGAGACCGACGCGCTGACGCCGCGCTCGCCGTACTCCGCTGCCAAGGCGGGCAGCGATCTCATCGCGCTCAGCTACTTCACAACGCACGGCCTCCCGGTGATGGTCACGCGATGTTCCAACAACTTCGGGCCGTACCAGTTTCCCGAGAAGGTCATTCCGCTCTTCACCACCAACCTGCTCGACGGCAAGCCGGTGCCGTTGTACGGCGACGGCGGAAACGTGCGTGACTGGATCCATGTCCACGACCACAACACCGCGGCAGACCTCGTGCTGCGTTCCGGGGCGGTCGGCGAGATCTACAACATCGGCGCCGGAAACGAGATCACCAACAAGGAGCTGACCCACCGGTTGCTCGAGCTGACGGGACGCGACGAGAGCTTCATCACGCCGGTCGAGGATCGACTCGGCCATGACCGCCGCTACTCGATCACCCACGACAAGGTCAGTGCGCTCGGCTGGAAGACCGAGCACAACCTGATCGACGGGTTGGCTGCCACTGTCGAGTGGTACCGCGACAATCGCGCATGGTGGGAGCCGTTGAAGACCAGGGCCGGGTTCTAGTGCGGGTGCTGGTCACCGGTGCCGGCGGACAGCTCGGGACGGATGTCGTTCGCTTCAGCGAGGCCTCGGGTGACAACGTGATCGCCGCGCGGCACGACGACCTCGACGTCAGCGATCGCGACGCCGTCCACGGTGCCGTTTCAACTCTTCGTCCCGACGTCGTCATCAACTGTGCGGCCTGGACGGCTGTCGATGCATGCGAGAGCGATCCCGACAAAGCCATGGCACAGAACGCGCTGGCCGTGCGCTGGCTCGCCGAGAGCTGCGACCGCGCGCACGCCCGGCTCGTGCACATCAGCACCGACTACGTGTTCGACGGCACGCTCGACCGCCCGTACAAGGAGTCCGACATGCCCGCGCCGCAGAGCGTCTACGGCGTGTCGAAGCTGGCCGGTGAACACGAGGCGTTGGCTCTCGGAACGTCGGCGACGATCGTTCGCACCTCCTGGGTCTGCAGCGCGTACGGCTCCAACATGGTCAAGACGATCATGCGGCTGGCCGGCACCCGCACAGAACTTGCCTTCGTGGACGATCAAGTGGGAAATCCGACCTTCACCGCGGACCTCGCGCCGATGATCCGCCGCCTCGCGGTCGACCGGCGCAGCGGTATCCATCACGTCACCAATCAGACGGCGACGAGTTGGTACGGGTTCGCCCGCGAAGTGGTGGCGGCGATGGGCAAGGATCCCGACATGGTGCAGCCGATCACGACAGCCGAGCTGCAGCCACCTCGCCCAGCCCCACGGCCGGCCAACAGCGTGCTCGACAACATGGTCCTGCGCTCGGCCGGTGTCGCACTGCTCCGCGACTTCCCCGAACCACTTCGCGAGACCGTGAAAGCACTGTCGTAGCCAGGGCGTCTGTTATCGTTCGGCCCCGAAGGATCGAACGTGGGGTCTCGGTCTTCAGGAGGGGAATGGCATGTCTGTAAGCGCTCCAAAGCTCGCGGGAGGACAGCTCAGCACTGTCGACTGTGTCGCACAGTCCCTGGCGGTGGGCCCGGTCTTCTCCGGTGGTGTGCTGGGCGGCCTGCTCGCCTTCGTGCTCGCACCGGGCGCCGGGCCGTTCGTGATCCTGCTGACGACCGTCGGCGTGCTCGGCATCGGATGGACGCTGAGCGAGTTCGCCAAGCGGTACAGCGGTTCGGGAACCGTCTACGAGTTCATCGCTCATTCGCTGGGCAAGCGCGCTGCAGCGTTCAGTGCCGGGGTGTACCACCTGGCTGCGATCGCTCTCGCGGGTCCGGGCATTGCCATCATCGGCGGGCTGTGGGCGAGGACGTTCTTCAACGACCACATGGGCCTCGACCTGGCGTGGTGGGTGTGGGCATTGATCATTTCTGGTCTCATGTATGTCGCCAACATCCTGGGTGTGAGGATCTCGGTGAAGGCACAGCTCACGTTGATCGTGCTGTCGATCATCCCGTTCCTCGTCCTTGCTGTGAAGGTCATCGCCGACGGCGGGCCAGCGGGCAACAGCCTCAAGTCGTTCAATCCCGGAAATGTCGCCGAGGGCGGCTCGGTGTTCAAAGGGCTGCTGTTCGCGATCCTGATGTTCATCGGTTTCGAGCTTGCTGCGGCACTCGGTGAAGAGACGAAGGACCCGAGGCGCTCGATTCCGAAGGCCGTCGTCGCCACGATCCTCATCGTTGGAGCGTTCTACCTGATCACGCAGTACACGCTGGCCATCGGCTCGACCGAGTCGGCCACCGACTTCGTCCCGATGGCCGACCTCTACCTCAATCGTTTCTTCGCCGTGTGGATCGACCTTGCCATCCTGCTCGACATCCTTGCGGTCGGCATCGGATTCCAACTTGCCGCGGCGAGAGGTCTCTTCACGCTGGCTCGCGATGGTCTGTTGCCGAAGCCTCTGTCGAAGCTCAACAGCAGATCGCTCCCGGCACAAGCCAGCCTTCTCATCCTCCTCGTCACGATCGTCACGACCGTTATCGCCCTGACGAAGTACGGAACCGATCTCGTGGATCCCGCCGGCCCGGTCGCCTTCTTCAACACCGAGGTCTTCAACGCCTTCCTCATCGCCTCGCGCATCGGCGGGTTCCTGATCTCCATCGTCTACATCTTGCTGTGCGTCGGCGCGCTCAAAAGCTTCGCCACGCGCCGGCCGATCGATCTCATCGCCGCGGTAGTAGGCCTGGCGACCGTGGTGCTGGCGATCTACTCGCAGTTCTGGAAAGAGACCGCACCGGTGGGATCCGAGCTGTGGGGCAGGCACCTGGCGCTGATCCTGTTGGCCATTGCCGCGATCTGGGCTGTCGTCAGCAGGAAAGAAGCGATCGACAACGTCGGGCAGCACACGGTCCACCACCAAGACCCTGCTTCGACGGGTCCAATGGCGGACATTGCCTGACACCGCTAGCGTCGGCGGCCATGGCGAATCGACGCGTTCGGGTGATGTGGTCCGACCTCAATGGGCTGTCCCACGGTCGATACGTGCCGCACTCCAGGTTGCACGAGCACGGCCATCACGCTGTGACCACCCTCACGATGAGCATCGACCGCGACATCCTTCCCGTCGAGGGATACGGTCCCGACGTCGGGTTCGCTGATCTGTCGACCCTGCCGGTTGCCGACTCGGTCCGTCCCGGTTGGGAGGCCGATACAGACGTAGCCATCGCCGACCTCGAGTACCACGGCCAGCCGTTGGCGTTGTGCCCCCGTAACGCGCTGAAGCGTGCGGTCGATGCCTGGGGCGCCCTCGGGTACGAGCCGCTGCTCGGCTTCGAGATGGAGTTCTACGTGATGCAGCCCGACGAGCACGCTCCGGGCGGGTTCGGTCCGTTGCACCTGCCATCGCACCGCGTCTACGGCGTGGGCCTGGGCGGCGACAACACCGGGCTGATGTTCGATCTGTACGACGCCGCCGAGGCGTCGGAGCTCGACATCGAGGGGATCATGGGCGAGTTCCATCCGGGCCAGATGGAACTGAACATGCGGTACGGGCCGGCGCTCGACGCCGCCGACCGGGCCTTCATCTGCAAGGAGATGACCCGCGAAGTGGCCGCCCGCAAGGGCTACTGGATCACGTACATGGGCCGGCCCATGGCTCATCTCGTGGGTAGCGGTCTGCATGTCAACTTCTCGCTGACGCCAGTTCACGGGGGTGCCAACGCGTTCGACGACCCGACCGGTGAGCACGGCTTGTCCAACCTGGCGAGGCAGTGCATCGGCGGGGTCATCGCCCATCACGAGGGCATGGCTGCGATGTCGGCGCCTCTCGTCAATAGCTACAAGCGGCTGGTGCCCGGGATCATTGCCGGCTACTGGGCCAACTGGGGTCTCGACAACCGGATCAGCACCTACCGAATCCCATCCCAGCGCGGTGCAGCGACGAGGATCGAGAACCGCATGCCCTGCGGCAGCGCCAACCCGTATCTGGCAGCGACCGTGATGCTCAATGCCGCGCTGCTCGGGGTTGTCGATGGACGTGATTGCGGAGATCCGCAGATCGGCGACGGCGACGCCGAGCCCAACACCGACCGCCACACGCCCCACGATCTGAAGGAAGCGCTTGCCGCGTTGGAGGCCGACACCGTGCTGTGCGAGGCGATGGGTGCGGATCTGGTCAAGGCGTTCCTGACCATTCGCCGAGACGAGTTGGCGAAGTGGGAAGCGGCAGACGGAAACTGGGATGTCGAGTCGATCTCGCGATGGGAGCTCGAGGAGTACCTGCCATTCTTCTGATGCCCGTCAGGTTCGTCAGCTCACCTTCGTGGCTTGCAACGTGTATGAGTGCGCGAGACGCCATGGCCGATCGATGAGCTGCCACTCATCCAGCGCGATCTTCTTCATCTGACCCGGCAGGGCCTCCCACGGGACGCTCTGGTGTTCGACGAAGCCCGTCACTTGCATCCCCGCATCGAACAACGCGGTGATGATCTCCCCGAGCCCATGGTTCCAAGTGTGCGTCACCGTGTGGGTGAACTCGACGTCGGAGGTGACGTAAGTGCCGGCGGCGTCTTCGACAAACGGATCGCTGTGCTCGAAGTACGGGTAGCCGAGCACCAGTTCGTCCGATCGCGACTCGTCGAGTGCCCACAGCATGGGGTGCGCCTCGCGTATGAACAGTCGTCCGCCTGGCCTGGCCAGCCCGGCCACGACACGGGCCCATCGCTTCACGTCGGGCAGCCAGCACAGCGCACCGATCCCGGTGTAGACGAGGTCGAAGTCCGCGGCCGGAAGCACGTCGAGCGCGTCGTAGACCTCGGACTCGACGAAGTCGGCCGCCGTGCCCGACAGCTGCGACAGACGCCTCGCCTCGAGGATGGACACCGACGAGAAATCCAATCCCGTCATCGATGCGCCCAGCCGCGCCAGCGAGAGGGTGTCGGTCCCGATGTGGCACTGGACGTGAACGCCGCGCAGCCCTTGCACGTCGCCGAGCAGCGGCAGGTCGAAGCGGACGGTTTCGCTGAGGTGGTCTGGGTCTGCGATGAAGCGTTGGAACCCGTAGTCGGGCGACGCGGCATGAGCGGTCGCCCGCTCGTCCCAGTTGGCGCGGTTGAGATCAAGGGAGTCGGCCATTCAAAACGATGTCACAGAACTGTGTCACGCCGATCGCTGGGTCTCCAGACCATCGAGGAGTCGATCGAGCGCGAACACGAAGCGATCATCGGCGGTTCCGGGATACAACGCATTCGCAATGTCGACCGAGTGGGGAAACGAGCTGGTGTCGAGCGCGGCATAGTCCGCGCGCCACTCGGCATAGATGGCTTCGCGTGCCGCCGTGGGCATCGACGCCAACGTCGAGTCGATCGCCGCTGAACCGATGGTCAGTTCGATCACGGCGTGGTATGCGCCTGCCGCGGCTTCGGCATCGAACCTGGCGCGGCGCAGTTGGCCGAGGATCGTCTCGGTGATCAACAGCTCGTTCTGATGCCGAGGAGGAGCACCGCGGACGAGTGAGGCGAGTGCCGGATGGGCGAGGTTGGCGGCGCGGATGCGGATGCACAGTTCGCGTACGCACGCGCGCCACGACTCCATCGGAAGGTCGTCGACCACTTCAGCGAGGCTGCGATCGCCCATTGCCCGCAGCAACTCCTCCTTGCTGCGAAAGTGGCGGTAGATCGCAGTGGGGTCGGCGTCGAGAGCTTCGCCGAGCTTGCGAACCGAGAGGTGTTCGAAGCCGACGTTGCCGAGCACCTCGATGGCAGCCGAGACGATCAGATCGCGGGTCAGCCTGGCCATCAGTCGTAGAGGCGAGCCGTCGCTAGGCGCTCCAGGCACACCTCAGCGCTCCACGGCAGCATCAATGATCCGAGGCGCGCATCGCGGTACATGCGTTCAAGCGGAAGATGTTTCAGCATTGCCTGCCCGCCGCAGACCCGGATGGCAGTGGACGCCACCTCGGCGGCATGCTCCATCACTGTGTACGCGGCTGACCAGCCGAGCACGAGATCGTCCTCGGTGGGATCGATCGTCGCCTCGTCGATCGCCCGGTAGAGCAATGCTCGTGCCTGCTGGTGCCTCAACTGCATGGTTGCCCACCCGACCTGCTTCATCGGGTGGTCCCGCCTCGCGCCCGCAGCCTGCCCGGGCAACTCGCCGCGAAGGTACGAGCGGGTCGTGTCGAGCACCCCCGCCGTCAGGCCGAGGTAGCTCGGACACAGCGACAGGAACAGCCAGGGGTAGCGCTCCGCGGCCTGGTTGTACATGCCGGCCGGCAACCACTCGTTCTCGGCTGGTACGAACGCATCGTCCATCAGCAAGGTCCGCGACACCGTGCCGCGCATGCCGAGGGGGTCCCAGTCGTCGACGGTGGTCACGCCCTCCGAATCGGCGGGCACTCCGAGGAAGCGGATCGTGTCGTCTCCCTCGACCTGGCAGATGACGTTGTAAAAGTTTGCTGCACCCGACAGCGAGGCGAAGATCTTGCGGCCGGTCACTCTCCACCCGTTCTCGACCGGCCGGGCTCGGGTCGCCACCCCGCTCGTGGCTCCGGGTGCGATCCCTTCGGAGAACGGCTGGCTGTGAATGTGCCCTTGCTCGACGACGCCGCGGAACATGCGCGCCCTGATCTGCTCGTGCATGGCGCGTTCCTGATCCGACATCGTCAACGAGTCAGCGACCTGACCGCACCACAGCATCGTCGCGTTGTGCATGTTGAACGTCAGCGCGGTCGCCCCGCAGTAGCGACCGATCTCTTCGCTGACGCGCACATAGTCGGCGTAGCTCGCGCCGAGTCCGCCGTGCTCCTCGGGCACGCACAAGGCCAGCAGGCCGTTGCGGCGGAAGTCGGCGAAGTTCTCGAATGGGAAGCTTGCTTCGCGGTCGTAGCGCACGGCGCGTTCGGCGAGAACAGGTCCCATGGCCCTGACCCGGTTGACCAGTTCGGCACGATCGACCGTCATCGACTGATTGTGGATGGCCCGGCAACGTTTGTCAACACTGTTGACAACGGCTGCTGATCAGGAAAGACTGAACGGGTGATCACCGCGAGGGACATCGACGCCAAGAAAGGCGTCGAGGGCAGATTCGCCTGGCGCGAGTCCGGGCCGATCTCGGGTGGCGCTGCGGTGCTGGTGCTCCTGCACGGCCTCGGTGGCAGCCGTCTTTCCTGGGAGCCGCAGTTGGAAGCCCTGGCCGGCGATCACCGCGTCGTGGCCTGGGACATGCCCGGCTACGGCGGATCAGCACCCATCGAGGGAGACCTGACGTTCGCTGTCCTGGCCGATGCGGTGGTCGATCTCATCGATGCGATCGGCGCGCAAGTCGTTCACCTCGCCGGCATCTCGTTCGGAGGAATGATCGCCCAGTACGTTGCCGCGCGCTCGCCGTCGCGGCTGGCCAGCCTGACCTTGTTGTCGACCAGTCCGGCGTTCGGCCTCGACGGCACCAAGCCCGACGAGTGGCGTGCCGCCCGTCTAGCACCGCTCGACGCGGGCCTCGAGCCTGCGGACTTCGCGCTCGATGTGCTGACCGCCATCGCCGGACCGAACATCTCGCCGGAAGCGCTCGAAGGTCAACGCGCGGCGATGGCGCGGGTGCCCGGGCATGCGATGCGACAATCGATCAACTGTCTCGTCACTCACGACAGCCGGGCGCTGTTGCCGGAGATCGGCACGCCGACGCTGTGCGTAGTGGGCGAGCTCGACGACGAGACACCCGTCGCCTACGGGTACGCGCTGGCCGACCTCATCCCGCATGCACGACTGGCCGTGGTGCCGGATGCCGGCCATCTCCTCAACGTCGAAGCAGCCGAGGCCGTGAACCTACTGCTGGAAGAGCAGATGCACCGCAACACGATTCGGACGGCGGAGCCATGACGGAGTGGCGCTACGTCGCTGCCTTCGCAGCCCACTTCGTCCGTTGTGATCTGCGCGACGGCGAGGTGGTGGCGATCCTCAGCGAAGCACAGAGCCGCCCGGTGCTCGTCGAGACGGCGAGACTCGCCGCCCAATCGCTCGGCGGTTGGGTCTTCGACGTGGTGATCCCAACACCAAGTGCGACGCACTCCGTTCCCATTCGCTCGACCGGGGCGTCCCAGGCGATTGCGGGCAACGCCGCTGTCGTTGCGGCACTGTCCAGCGCCGGGCTGGTCATCGACTGCACAGTCGAGGGCCTGCTGCACGCACCAGAGCTCGGCGCCATCCTCGGCGGCGGCGCGCGAGTGCTGATGATCTCCAACGAGCACCCCGACATCTTCGAACGGCTCGGATGGGATGCCGATCTGCCTCGCCGCGTCGATGTCGCCCTCCAGTGGTTGCGGCGAGCGGAACAGATGCGGGTCACCAGTGAGGCCGGTACCGATCTGACGATCGAGCTTCGCGGCGCGTTCACCGCCGGTTCGACCGGGGCGACCTCCGGGCCAGGGTCCATCGCCCATTGGCCCGGCGGACTGGTGATCGCCTTCCCTGCCGCGAACAGCGTCAATGGGACGCTCGTCATGGCCGCGGGCGACATCAACCTCACCTTCAATCGCATCGTCGAATCTCCGATCGAGCTCACCATCATCGACGACCACATCACAACGGTCGAGGGACGCGGCGTCGATGCGCAGCTGTTCCGCTCGTACCTCGCTTCGTTCGGCGATCGGGCCAGTTATGCCACCAGCCACGTCGGATGGGGCATGAACGAAGCGGCACGGTGGGAGACCGTAGAGCTGTATGACCGCCGCGAGACCTGGGGAACAGAGGCACGCGCTATCGCTGGCAACTTCCTCTACTCGACGGGTGCCAACGAGGTGGCAGGTCGATTCACGGCGGGCCACTTCGACCTGCCGATGAGACATTGCACGATCGCTCTCGACGGCAAGCACATCGTCGAGAACGGGGAACTGGTCGTCGAGCTCCGCAGCAGTCAGTAATCCGCAGACGTCAGTAAGCAGCCACTGCCGCGTTGTCGAGGCGCTGAGCCTGGGACATGTCGGCGATCTCGTCGATCTCTTCCTTCTCGAACCCGGCCATCTCGCGGAACTTGCGCGCCAGACGGATTGCCGCGTCGTGGCCTTCGCCGCGTGTCCCGCGGAAGTTGAACAAGCTGTCGACGGTGCGCTGGAAATCCAACGCCCTCGTCTGGCGATCCTTGTCGTCCTTGGTCAGCTCGCGTAGCCAGTTGCTGCCCATCTTCACGTGGGTGACCTCGTCGGCCAGCATCCAGTCCTCACAGAAGTACAGCACCGGATCGTTCATCTCGCCGGCGAAGTCGCGCATCGTCGTGAAGACATCGATCGCCAGGCCTTCGAGGGCGCGGTTGACGCCGGCGAGCCTGAACACCGGATCCGCATGGCACGCGGCCTCGAACAGGGTCACCGCCTCGCTGAACTCGCCGACCTCGGTGCCCATGTGCTCGCCGAGGCGCAGGCTGATCTCGACGTGGCGCGCCTCGTCCCAGCACTGCCTGGCCATGTCGAGCTTCATCGCCAGCGGCGTCTCGTCGGTCGTGTAATCGAACGCTGTGCGGCCGGCACCCTCGAGAGCCTGGATCTCGCCCACGAAGATTCCGTGCATCTGTCGTCGCGCCCGGTCGAATGATTCCGCCGATTCAGGATCCATCCGACGGTCCTGGCCGAGATCGTTGGGCCGTCGATCCGCGAAGCGTTCCTCGGTCGAGATGCGGTGGAACCGACGGTCACGTTCCAATGCGCTGGGAGGCAACTGCGTTCGCATCCGAAAAGCGTAGACCACAGTTCTGGCGACGCTGTGCCGATCGCCGGCTGCGCGGGCATGATTGGGGCCGTGCGCGTCGCCTACACACTGGAACAATGCTGGCACCGGGTGCCGGGTGGCACCGGTGTAGCCGCCATGCGGATCGCCGAGGCGATGTCGGCGGAAGAGGATGTGACGCTGCTCGGCGTTGCCGGCCGTCATCGTCATGTGCCGAGCGAGCCGTGGTCGCCGGCGGTACCGATCGCCCATCTCCCTATCGGCGGGCCGCTGCTCTACGACCTGTGGCTTCGTCGGAACTGGCCGAAGGTCGAGCGCGCCACCGGTCCCGTCGACGTGGCTCATGCGACGACGCTGATTCCATGTGCGACCGACGCACCGATGGTGGTCACGGTGCATGACCTCGCGTTCCTGCACGACCCCTCGCAGTTCACCCGACGCGGCAACAGAATCTTCCGGCGCAGTCTCGATGAGATTCGACGTCGGGCTGATCTGATCCTGTGCAGCAGCCAGGCGACAATGGACGATTGCGCGGCCGCCGGCCTGCCGGGCGAACGCCTGCGCCTCGTTCCGCTCGGCGTCGATGTCGCCAAAGTCGATAGCGCCGAGTCGGCCAGGGTCACTGCGCTGTACGGGCTCCCGTCCCGATATCTGCTCTTCGTCGGGACTGTCGAACCACGCAAGAACCTGCGCGGACTGGTTGCTGCGATCGCACGACTCGACGATCCACTTCCGTTGGTGGTCGCCGGCGCCGAGGGCTGGGGTGACGTCGATGTCGACTCTGCCGCAGATGTCCGCTTCATCGGCTTCGTACCGGCACCTGATCTCGCCGGGCTGTATGCGGGCGCCGAGGTCTTCTGCTATCCGAGCGAACGCGAGGGCTACGGCCTGCCGGTCCTCGAGGCCATGGCCCAGGGCACGCCGGTCGTCACGAGCCGCGGAACCGCGACGGAAGAGGCAGCAGGCGGCGCGGCAGTGCTCGTCGATCCCCTCGATCCCGACGACATCGCCAGGGGGATCGGTGAGGCCGGCGCTCGCCGCGAGACGTTGGCAGCAGAGGGCGTTGCCCGAGCCGATCGGGCCACGTGGCACGAGACCGCGCGCTTGACTGCAGATGCATATCGGGAGCTCTGCTGATGTCCGGACCGGCTGTTGCCGTCAACCTGCTCTGGTGCGTACCCGGCGACGTTGGTGGATCCGAGGAGTACCTCGTTCGACAGCTGCTCGGGCTCGCAGACGCGAAACCGCAGCTGGGCCCAACGCTGTACGTCGTCGACGGGTTCGTGCAAGCACATCCTCGGTTGGCCGAGCGCTTTCCGACCGTGGTGGCATCGTTCGACGCCTCCTCCCGCGCCAGGCGCATCGCCGGTGAGATCACATGGTTCAGGAACCAGGCGTCCCGCGCCGACCTTCGCCACCACGGCGGAGGCACGGCACCGCTCGGCGCCATCCGCCCATACGTGCTGACGATCCATGATCTGCAGTACCGGAAGTATCCGGAGTACTTCAGTCGAACGAAACGGGCCTACCTCGCCTCGATGATCGGTCGGTCCGTGCGACGGGCCCGGATCGTCGCCGTGCCCAGCGACTACGTGCGCGATTCCGTGATCGAGGCGTACGGGAAGGATCCGTCCGACGTGAAAGTCGTGCCGCACGGCTTCGAACCGGATCTGTTGACGGAGTTCACCGGCGAGGCGGAGTTGCGACAGCGCTACGCGCTGGGGGACGGGCCGGTGATCGTCTATCCGGCGGTCACACATCAGCACAAGAACCATCGGTTCCTCATCGAGTTGCTGGCCTCGTCGTGGCGCGACCCCGACCTTCGCCTGGTGTTGACCGGAGGCCGTGGAGCGGCGGAGGCGGAGGTCACGGCTGTCGCGGATCAGCGCATCCGACGCGTCGGGCGGGTTACGGCGGCGGATCGCAACGGCCTGCTGAGGATGGCAGACGCGCTGGTCTTCCCGAGTCAGTACGAAGGGTTCGGCGCACCGCTGATCGAGGCCATGGCGCTCGGCTGCCCGGTGATCGCGGCCGATTCGACGTGCATCCCGGCGGTCCTCGATGGTGCCGGCCTGGTCCTCCCGTTGACGGCCGCGGCATGGGCAGACGCGCTCGATCGAGTGGCGGCCGATCGCACCGCGATGATGGCCGCCGGCTTGTGCCGCGCCGCGGCGTTCACCGCTCGCGCGTCCGGTGAGGCGTTGGCTGCGGTTTACGCGGCTGCGTTGGAACGGTCATGAAGCCGGAGCGCCTGCGCATCGCAGTTCTGTGTCCGCACTTCGCCCCCGACACAGCGCCGACAGGTGACGTGATGACCAGGATCGTCGTCGAGCTCGCCGCCCTGGGTCATGAGGTGCACGTTGTCACCGCACTGCCCTGGTATCGCGGACACGCGATCGAAAGTGGTTGGGTTGGTAAGTGGGGCAGTAGGTGGATGCGGCGTGAGCCCACCGAGTGGGGATCGATCACGAGGGTGAATCCGTTCCCCGGGGCCGACAAGCGAAACATTGCTCGTCGCGCCGCGGGCTTCGCCGGCTTTGGCGCCCTCGCCGGGCTCGCGTCGCTGCGTGGCGGTCGGGTCGATGCCGTGATTGCCATGTCCCCGCCGCTGACCATGGGGCTGACCGGTTGGGTGACACATCTCGTCCGGCACGGCCCCCTGATCTTCAACATCCAAGATGTGTTTCCCGATGCGGCGGTGCAGACCGGTGCGATCACGAACAGCCGAGTGATCGCCATGGCGAAGTGGCTGGAGCGGGTCAGCTACGGGCGTGCTGCGGCGGTGACTGTGCTCAGCACTGACCTGGCCGACAACGTGAAGGCCAAGGTGCCCGCCTCGAAGCAAGCCGACATCCGGGTGATCCCGAACTTCGTCGACACGGATTTCATCCGCCCACGGGATCGCATGACTCCGTTGCGCGGCGAGCTCGGCATCGGTCCCGAGACGGTGGTCCTGTACGCGGGCAACGTCGGCTTCTCGCAGTCCCTCGACATGGTCGTCGAGGCCGCGCGGGCGATGCCCTCGGTGACGTTTCTGATCAATGGCGACGGAGCGGCGCGTCGAGCGCTGCAGGCCCAAGCCGACGGCGTGAGCAACGTCCGCTTCTCCGGCTATCAACCGGCACACCGACTGCCCGAGGTGCTCGCAACCGGCGACGTCCACCTCGTGCCACTGCGGGGCGGACTCGGCCGCGTCAGTGTTCCGTCGAAGACCTATTCGTCGCTTGCGGCCGGGCGTCCCGTTCTCGCATCCATCGACGAGGACACCGAGGTGCCGCGGATCCTTGCCGAGTCCGGTGCCGGATTGTCCGTGCCGCCTGACGACCTCGTGGCATTCCGAGACGCGTTGCAGAGCCTCGTCGACGTGCCCGCCGAGTGCGAAGCGATGGGCGTTCGCGGGCGGCGGTGGGTGGAGAACATCGCCTCACCAGCGGCCGTCGCCCGGGCCTATGCGGAGCTGATAGTGGAGCTCAACCAACACCGGTGACCCTGTTTTGATTCGGGGAGGCGATAGCCTCGCATCCTCGTGGCTCCGTCATCATCCGCCAAAAAAGTTGCCAGACTCGCCTCGAAGGGCAAGGGCAAGAAGGTTCGCTTCCAGGGCGGCTCTGTTTTCCCCATCGCTGTCGCCCTCGTGGTCGTGCTCGGGCTGCTTGCCATCGTCTACGGGCGCCAGACGCGTCCCAGTGGCGGATCCGGGGTCCCGCGGGTCAACGACGGCGTCAACATCGACTCGCACTGGCACGGCGCGTTCGGCATCTACATCTGCGACACGTTCCAGCCGAAGATCATCGGCACGCTCGAAGACAAGGGCATCGACTCGACCGGTAACGAAGTCCTCCTCAACGACAAGTTCAAGATCCTCGGCATCCACAGCCACGGCGACGGCATCATCCACTACCACCCGGCCTCGACGAAATCGTCGGGCAACCGCGCCAAGCTGGGCGTCTTCATCGACTCCTACAATTTGAAACTGACCGACACCGAACTGGTCATGCCCAAAGATCAGGGCGGAGAGAAGTGGTCGAGCAAAGACACCAAGTGCAAGGACAAGTCCACTCAGCTCATCGTCAGGGTCTGGGACCACTTCAACGACCCGAACACCCACCACGACGTGGTCACGGATTTCAACAACATTCGCATCACCAACGACGGCATGGTGTTCGTCGTCGCCTTCGTTCCGAAGGGCACCGACATCCCGATGCCCGATTGGGCATCGCAGCTGCCGACGCTCGGTGCAGCCGACGGTGGCGCAGTGATCGCCGCGACCACGACCGTTGCAGGCGCCTCGACCACGTCTTCGCCGACCGGCAACACGACTGCCCCAGGTGACACCAGCGGTGTCACCACCACTACTCCGGCCTCCGGAACGACTTTCAGCGCCTCGACCACAATCCCGTCCACGACGACGACAGGCGGCTGATGCGCGCGGTCGTCCTCGTCGGCGGCTTCGGAACTCGACTTCGGCCCCTCACGCTGACCACCCCAAAACCGATGCTTCCGGTCGGGCACGTTCCAATCATCGAACGTCTGGTCAACAACCTCGCGAGGGGCGGTGTCAACGACGTGACGCTGGCATTGGGGTTCAAGCCGGAGCCATTCGTCGAGGCGTTCCCCTCCGACCAGTGCAACGGTGTGACCCTGCACTACGCAGTCGAACCGAAGCCACTCGACACGGCGGGCGCGATCAAGTTCGCTGCGGAGTTCAGCGGGATCGACGAGCCCTTCGTCGTCGCCAACGGTGACGTGCTGACCGATCTCGACATTGCTGCGCTGGTCGACTTCCACCGCCTTCACGCGGCCGAGGCAACGATCCACCTCATCGGCGTCGAGGATCCGTCGTCGTTCGGCGTAGTCGCGCTCGATGCCGACGGACGGGTCGAGCGGTTCGTGGAGAAGCCCGCGCGCGGCACCGCGCCGAGCAACCAGATCAACGGCGGCACGTACGTGCTCGAGCCATCGGTGCTGGAGCGGATCCCGGGCGGACGCCCTGTTTCGATCGAGAGAGAGACCTTCCCCGCCGTTGTGCTCGGGGGTCGATTGTTCGCTATGGCCACCGACGACTACTGGCTCGACGCCGGCAACCCCGCGCTCTTCCTGCAGGCCAACCTCGACCTCCTTCGCGGCACGCGTCAGGCAGACAAATCCGTCGGAGTTCACGACGGCGCGCAGGTCGACGCCTCCGCCATCATCACGTGCAGCGTCGTGTCGGCCGGAGCGTCCGTCGCAGCGAATGCAAGGATCACGGAGTCGGTGCTGTTGCCGGGCGCCGTCGTCGGGGAAGGCGCCGTGGTGGCAAACTCAGTGGTGATGGGCAGGATCGGCAACGGGGCCAACGTGCAGCAATGCGTGCTCGGCTTGCATGGCGAGGTCATGCCGGGCGAGCACGTGTCGGGCGACAGCCGACCTCCTATCGACTCGACGTGAACATCCTGATCATCGGTGGCGCCGGGTTTCTCGGTTCTCATCTGGTCGATCGACTCCTCGCCGAAGGCAACAAGGTCGACGTCGTCGATGATCTCTCGAGCGGCTCGCTGGCAAACCTTGCCGAGGCCAGGGCGGTCGGTGGCGCGCTGAAGATCCACACCCTCGATGTGCTCGCCGGAGAGTTCGCCGCGTTGGCTGCGATGCGAGCACCCGATGTGCTGTATCACCTGGCATGGCTGCCACCCGGCCGCGGCTCGCCCGTTCAGGCCGGAAGAGCGGTGCAGGGCATGCTCGCAGTGCTCGAAGCAGCTCGGATGCAGGGGACGAAGGTGGTCACAGTGCTGCCCGGCGCTGCGTTGTACGGCGATGTGCCGCTGCGCGAGCTTCCGATCAAAGAAGGTCATGCGTGGGCCCCCATCACTGTTCACGGGATCATTGCCAAAGCCGTCGTCGACCTGTTGAACATGTACCGCGTCGATCACACCGTCGAGTTCACTGCGCTGGCGATGAGCACCGTCTACGGTCCTCGACAGCGAGCCGATGGTGGGGTCGTCGGCTCGTTCGCTCACGCGCTCCGCTCGGACTCGAGTCCGGTCATCCACGGCGATGGCCGCCAGACGCGCGACTTCCTGTACGTGGACGATGCTGTCGACGCGCTCGTCAGAGCCGCTTCCCGCGGGGGAGGGCTGGTGGTCAACGTCGGGTCCGGGATCGGTACATCAATTCGCGATCTGTGGAAACTGATGGCGGGACCGAGTGCCAGGCAGCCAGTGCAGGGACCACGACGCACGAACGACATCTCCCGGTTCGCGCTCTCACCAACTCGGGCGCGTATCCACCTGGCATGGTCGCCGTTCACCGACCTGCAGGTCGGTCTGCGCTCACTCGGCTGATGCGGCCTGCAACGCAGCTCTGACGAGCTCGATCCCGATCTGTGGACTGCTCATCACCGATGGCGTGACGACAGCGCGCATGCCTTCGGCCTCCACTGCATCCGCGAGGTGGGCGTCGAGCGGGTCGATCACCAGCGTGCCGGCAATCTGCGCGTAGAGCCGGGCGACCCCGACAACCGACGGATCATGACCGAGCTCGCGCATCATTCGATCTGCCGGGCCCTTCAGGGCGACTCCACCGACGATTGGTGAGATCGCCACGACGGAGGTGCGCCTGGCGCCGAGGATGTCGTCGACGCCGGGCAGCGCGCGGATCGGCCCGATGGACACGATGGGGTTGGATGGTGCGACGATCACGCACTCGGCCGTCTCCAACACATCGTCCAACCCCCAGGCAAGATGCGAGTCTGCAGCACCCTCGAAGCGCACGGCTTTCACCGGCACGTCGTGGCGCAACTGAACGAAGTACTCCTGAAAAGACACATCGCCGCCGTCCACAAGAGTGACCACCGTCGACACCTTCTGATTGCTCATCGGGACGATTCGTTGCCGCACACCCCATGCTTCGCAGATCTCCGCGGTCACTCGGGAAAGCGTGGCGCCTTCGGCCAGCCGGGCGGTGCGGTAGAAGTGGGTGGCCAGGTCGCGGTCGCCGAGGTTGAACCAGGTCGGCGCGGCGACGGAGCCCTCAGGACGAACGGTTGCATAGCGCTGAAGTGCGTCCATGGCCCGCCATGATTCGTCGGCCAGTCCCCAGCCGCGGTCAGTGTCGATCGCGTCGGCCAGGGTGTATGTGACGGTGTCGAGGTCGGGGGAGATGGCGAGCCCGTGCAAGACGGTGTCGTCTCCGGTGTTGACGATGCCTACGGTGCCGGTCGGGTCGATCACGCGCGCCAGTGCCGCGAGGAAACGTGCGGCTCCGACGCCTCCGCACAACACAGCGATCATGGGCGACCTTCGCCGGCCAGGCTTCGATACAGCGCAGCGAGATCCGCTGCGCAGCGAGCCCACGAGAACGTCGCCAGTTGCGTCGCGCCTGCACTGACCAACCGCGATGTCGTGCCGGTATCGAAGGCCGCGCTGTCGAGGTTCGTCGCGAGCGCGATGACGTCGTCTGCTTCGCAGAGCAAGCCCGCCTCTCCGCAAACTTCAGGGATGCTGCCGCGGTTGCTGGCCACGATCGGCAGGCCGACCTGCATGGCGTCGAGCAACGGGAAGCCGAATCCTTCGTCGAGCGACGGATAGGCGAGCACGGCCGCGTTGCGCAGCAGCCACGAGCGCGCCGCCTCGTCGATGCGCCCGGTCATGACCACCCGCCTCGCCGTGGCGGAGTCGAGTCGGTCGATGGCCGCATTGATCGCCGGACGATCGTCACCGTCGGCTCCCGCGAGAACCAACAGAATCTCGTCGCGCTCCGACGCCAGCAAACCGAATGCCTCGACGAGCAGCGGAAGGTTCTTGCGGCGCTCCAAGGTGCCGACAGCCGCGATGAACGGGCGGTCGACGAGGACCGGAACCGGTGGCGCAACTGCCGGTTCGGGGACGGGAACGGCAGCCAGCGGTATCGTCGCGATGCGGGCGCCGGGGAACAGGTCGGCGATCTCGGCGGCCGTTGCGGCCGAGCTTGCGTGCACCGTCGCCCCGCGCTGGATCGCCCGACGCAGGACTCGCCCGGATTGATGCACGTCCCTGTTGGCGAGCGATGGATGTCGCAGGAACCAGCAGTCATATACGGAAACGACACGCTGGGCGCGGCTGGGCGGCACCACGTAGTTGGTGCCGTGGACGACGTCGGGCGCGCCGAGGAACCGGTCGACGCGTGGCCTGTCGGTCACAGACCACAAGCGGTGCGCGACCATCGCCGGCATCGGCAGGCGGCGAGCACCCGTCGGCGGGGGCGATCGGAAGGACGTGATGTAGTCGACGATGTCGAGATCGTCGACGTATCCGAGCGCGGCCCGCATACCCGCGACCGCCTGCCCGACGCCGGTGCGTGGACCGGCCAGTGGACCGACATCGAAGGCGATGCGCAACGGGTCCATGGGCCGCCGAGGCTACTCCTTGCCGCAAGATCGGGCTCCAACCCATAGACTGGCGTGTCCCGCTTTCACGGCCCGTCCCGAAGGATTGCCAGCATGCCTCGCGCGTTCATAACCGGTGTCACTGGACAGGACGGCCAGCACCTCGCCGAGTTCCTCCATTCCAAGGGCTACGAGGTCTTTGGCATGGTCAAGGGTCAGAACAACCCGCGGATGACGATGATGCGCGACGAGTTCCCGTATGTCGAGCCCGTTCCGGGCGACCTCGCCGACCTGCCATCGCTGGTCAAGGCGCTGGACTCGACGCAACCCGACGAGGTCTACAACCTCGGGGCCATCTCGTTCGTCGCCTTGAGCTTCAATCAGGCAGAGTTGACGGCCAACATCACCGGCACCGGCGTGTTGCGGATGCTCGAAGCCATTCGCATGGTGGGTGGCGCCGAGAACAACCCGATCCGGTTCTACCAGGCGAGCAGCAGCGAGATGTTCGGCAAGGTCCGCGAGACTCCGCAGACCGAGCGCACTCCGTTCCACCCCCGGTCGCCATACGGCTGCGCCAAGGTGTTCGGGCACGACATCGTCGTCAACTACCGCGAGAGCTACGGCCTGTTCGCATGCAGCGGCATCCTATTCAACCACGAGGGCCCGCGCCGCGGCCTCGAGTTCGTCACGCGCAAGGTCACCAACGCCGTCGCACGGATCAAGCTCGGTCTGCAGACAGAGATCGTGCTCGGCAACCTCGACTCGAAGCGCGACTGGGGCTACGCGGGCGACTACGTGAAGGCGATGTGGCTGATGCTGCAGCAGGATCAGCCCGACGATTACGTCGTGGCCACGGGTGTCACGTACAGCATCGAGGACCTCGTCCGCCTGGCCTTCACCGAGGTCGGGATCGAGAACTGGCGCGACTACGTTCGCCAGGACCCCAAGTTCTTCCGCCCGGCGGAGGTCGACGTCCTCATCGGCGATCCCTCGAAGGCGCGGTCAGTGCTCGGGTGGGAACCCGAGGTCGCCTTCCCCGAGTTGATCAAGATGATGGTCGCTCACGACCTCGAGGTCGAGTCGGAGAAGGCCCGCCGCAGCTGACCCCCTTCGGGCAGGGCTGCTGACGTCAGGTCTCCAACGGCATGTCGGTGATGGCGTCCATCACCGATTGCCCGGTCGGAAGTTCGCCGCTGCGCAGTCTGGAACGCAGTGCCAACGCGAACGCCACAAGGGCCGCGAATGAAGAAGCGACGAGACCGAGCTCGACGCGACGGAACAACGCATTGGAGCTGAGCCAGGTGACGAGCACGAAGGTCACCGCACCCACGCCCCAACCGAGTGCCACGAGGGCGTGACCGCGTAGCGCGATCACGGCTTGGGCGATGGCCAGGGCGATCATGTAGAACGCACTGCCGAGCGCCAGCATCGCCATGGTCTGACGGCTGAGCGTGGCGTTGTAGAAGCGCTCGATGACGAGCGGTCCCAGCAAGTATGCACCGGCCGTGCCGACCACGCCGACCACTAGGACGAGCTTCATCAGGCGCACGAAACCGGCGCGGAACTCGGCGATCTCGTTGCGCGCCGCAAGACGCGACAGCCGAGGCAGCAGAGCAGCCTGCACGGCTTGGAAGAGGAACAGGGGAATGCGTGCCAGCAGCACCCCGTACGTGAACCTCGTGACCAGATGCTTCTGGTCGTCGCTGGCGAGAAGGGTGGCTGCCAGCGGCCCGGCGTTGACGAGCGCCGCTGCAAAAACCGACCCCAGCAACAGCCAGCCGAGGTTTGGGGTGACCTCGGCCCACGAGGCCTCCGGGCCTGGTTCGGTGCGTAGGGATCCTTTGGCCTTGACCCAGAGGACACCGGGTATCGGTGAGAGTGCGACCGCGAACCCGTAGAGGCCGACGGTCTTGACGCCGAAGATCGCCAACGAGGCACAGAGCGCGATGCGAACAGCACCGTCGGCTCCCATGACGATTGCGTACGCGTTGAACCGCCCGTTTCCGCTGGCGATGCCGCGCGAGAGGTGCGCCGGGCAATACGCCATGAACGCAACGATCAAGGCGACCATCAGGACCCAGTCGCCGTCGAAGTAACCACTGACGATGAATGGGCTGGCCGCAAGGGCGGCGATGATCACGAGCACGGCCAGGCCGATGCCCAGTGATCGCACGCGGGCTACGACGGGCTTGCCGCCTTCGCCTACGGCACGACGGTGGGCGAGCGTGCGGGCCAGCTCTTGCTCGAGCGGCAGGAAGAAGCCCGGAGCGAGTGCGAACGTCGCGATCCACAGGCTGGCGACGGGCTGCACGGCCTCGTCGCTGCCCAGTGCCACCTTGGCGACCTTGAGGAACAGGTAGCTGGTGACGCCAGCGATCAGCAGGCCTATCCCGACCGGGAGTGTCCCTTCGGGTAGCGGGGCTCGCCCAAAGCGTGGTTTGTCTGCGTCAGAGGAGTCCACCAGACCAGCGAGGCTAGCGGGATGGACCCCTCCGACGGGGACGAAGACTGAATCAGGCGGCGTTGCGGAGCATCCCGCGAGCCTGCTCGAAACGGTTTGTGACGAGCTCGGTGATCTGCTCGCCGCGAGCCTTGGCTCGCTCGATCGAAGTGACGCCAATTCCGACGGCGATGTACCCGGCGTCGCGAAGGGCGTCTGTCAGCTTGGCTGTGTCGATCGACGCCAGCCGATCACGCAGTGCATTGATGTCGAGACCGGAGAAATCGATGCCGGGGAAGTCGGCGAGGGTGGGGAAGGTGATGGTGGGGAAGTCGGCAAGGGTGGGGAGTGTGCGGGGAAGTTTGAACATGCGGCCAATATACCGCATAGTGCTAACTATTGCAAGCATGGTTTAGGAGTGCCTCCACTCTTCGTCAGGGTGGCAGTAGCCTGGCCGCCTCGTGGAAGCCGCCAACCAACTCGCCCCGCCGGTCGTGGCCGTCATGGTGGTTTTCAAGCCGGGCGAGTGGTTCGACGAGGTTCTGGAAGGGTTGGCGGACCAGGATTACGCCAATCTCAAGAGCCTGTTCCTGATTGTCGGCGAGCCAGGCGACATCCCGGACAGAGTACGCGAGCGAGTGCCCAACGCCTTCGTCCGGGCCGTTGGCAACGTCGCCGGTTACGGCACGGTGGCCAATGAAGTGCTGCGACTGGTCGAGGGCGACAACGGTTTCTTCTGCTTCCTTCACGACGACGTCGCCCTCGACCCGAGCGCGATCCGTCTGCTCGTCGAGGAGTTGTATCGATCGAACGCCGGGATCGTCGGCCCGAAGCTGGTCTCGTGGGACGACCCGGGCATCCTGCAGCACGTTGGCATCGGCGTCGACCGCTTCGGCGAGACGGACTCCTTCGTCGAAGAGGGGGAGTTCGACCAGGAGCAGCATGACGCCGTACGCGACGTTTTCGCGTTGCCGTCGGCGTGCCTGCTGATCCGCGCAGACCTCTTCAGGACGGTCGCCGGCTTCGACACGGCGATCGACTTCTACGGTGACGACGTCGACCTGTGCTGGCGCGCCCATCTCGGCGGCGCTCGCGTCGTCGTCGTGCCGGCAGCCAGGGCCCGTCATCGCGAGGCGCTGCCGGAGCGCCGCCCTGACCTGCGCCCGGCACTGCTTCAGGCCCGTCACCGCATGCGTTCGATCGCCACCCTGACCGGTGCCCGGCGCCTTCCGCTGCTGATGGTTCAACTGATCCTGGTGACCCTGTCCGAGCTCGTGGTCGGGCTGCTGTCGGGCAAGCCTCGAGAGGCCTGGGCTTCGTTCCGGGCGATGTTCGGTCTCGTCCCGCGCCTGCCCGGGATCCTCGTGCGACGACGAGACGTCCGTGCGTTGAGACGGGTTCCCGACGGCGAGATCGCCGGGTTGCAATTGCGCGGCTCGGCACGATTCTCCGCCTATCTGCGAAGCCGCGACATGCGTCCGTCGCGCGGCGAGAGCTCCATCGAGCGACGATGGCGCCAGACTGCGGGGTCCGCGCCGATGTTGGCGTGGGTCTGCGTCCTCGTCTTGGTTCTCTTCGGAAGCCGTCACCTGCTCAGCGGCATACCGAGGTTCGGGGAGTTCCTGCAGTTCCGGTCGAGCCCGCGAGCGATGCTCACGGACTATCGATCCGGCTGGTGGGGGCACGGCCTGGGCTCGACCACGCCGGTTCCAACGGGCGTGGCCCTCACGGCATTGGCCAGCACGTTCACGCTGTTTCACATGGGACTGCTGCAGACCGTCGGTGTGCTCGGCCTGCTGTTGGTCGGTTACCTCGGCATCTGGCGGCTCGCCAGCTTGTTTCCCACGGCGCGAGCGCGCATCGCCGCACTCGTCGTGTACGCGGCTGTGCCGCTTTCGTCGCAGCTGCTGTCGAGCGGGCGGTGGTCCGCATTGGCGTGCTACGCAAGCGTCCCGTGGGTGATCCACCTCCTGCCGCGCAGTGCTGGGATCGAATCTTTCGATCGCGTTGATCAACTCAGCAACCGCGCCGACGGTCATCGAGCGATTCCGGCGCGACTTCGTCTTCGCATGTTGTGCCAACTGGGGTTGCTCACAGCGGTCACGTTCGCCTTCGTGCCTTCATTTGCACTGCTGGTTGTCGCGATAGCGGTCGTCCTCGCGGTCACCACGTTGCTGGGCGGTGGTTCATGGCGGTCGGCGCTCATCATGGTCGGAATGGCAGGCGCGGCCGCACTGCTCGGATTTCTGGCCAACCTGCCGTGGTCGTCCTCGCTGTTCGGGCGCCACGGGTGGGATCTCATCGCGGGAGTACCGTCGCCCGTCGCCGACGGGCTGCCCGCGGGCGCTGTTGGCAGCCGCGCGTTGGGGGTGACCCGGCTCGCCCGCTTCGGACTGGGCAACGGGCAGTTCGGCATCCTCGCGATCGCTCTGTACCTGCCCGTCCTGGTTGCTCCGTTGGTTGCTCGTAGTTGGCGACTGACCTGGGCCATCCGCGCAGCCGGTCTGGTCGTCGTGTTCGGCTGGCTCGCGGTCCTGGACGACCGGGGCTTGAAGATCCGCCTTCCAGAGCCCGGCATCCTCCTGGCACCGGTAGCAGTTGGCCTGGCCCTGTCGGCAGCATGCATCGCCGCCGCCTTCCAAGACGACGTGCTCGCCGGTTCGTTCGGTTGGCGACAACCGCTCGGTCTCCTCAGCGCTGCCGCAATTGCGATCGGCGTGCTGCCCGGCCTGACCGCGATCGGATCCGGGCGCTGGCGGATGCCGTCGCTCACGCTCACCTCGGTGCTCGGCCAGTTCGCCGAGAACCCATCCGAAGGTGACTACCGAATCCTGTGGATCGGCAACCCTCAGGTCATACCCGTACCCGCGTGGACGCTGGAGCCAGGCATCGGATACGCGATCACCGACGATGGTCCGCTCACCCAGTACGAGGCCTGGCCCGGGCGGCCGTCCAAGGCCGAGGCCGAAGTCGCATCGATCCTCGAGCAGCTCGCGTCCGAGTCCACGCTTCGTGGCGGGCGGCTGCTGGCGCCGTATGCGATTCGCTACATCGTGGTACCGATTGCCGACGGTGCAATCAGCTCCGTGGACCGGCCACTGCCCCTACCCAATGGACTCATCGACGCGCTCGAGGATCAGCTCGATTTTGCTGCGCCGCTGACTCGACCCCTCAACTTCATCGTCTACGAGAACACGGCGTGGATCCCTACCCGCGCCCAGTTCACCGAGGGCGCCGCCGACGCCACGCGCCAGGCAGGCCTCGACTCACTGGCCCAGATCGATCTGAGGCCGCTGGCTACTCCCGTCGCCATCGGGGCCACCGACAATGCCGATGCAAACTTCGAGCTGAAGCCTGGGGCGTTGACCGTGGCGACCGGCATCGACCAACGGTGGACGCTCGACCTTGCCGGCCAACAGATCGCGCCGCGCCCAGCGTTCGGCGCGACCACGGGATACGACATCACGACAGCCGGGCCGGCGACGCTCCACTACCGCACGTCAACGGCGCGCGCCGTCGCGCTCATCGGCCAACTGCTCCTGTGGTTGCTGCTCGCGCTCGGCATCAGCCGGTTCGACACGGCTTCTATCACGCGCTGGAGGCGCCGCCGAGTGCGCACCGTCCCCGACGCACCATTGCTGTCCCTCGAGGCACCGATCACTGCGCCGCCCATCGACATGCCTGTCGATGCAGCGCTGTTCGAATCGATGAGCGATGACTCGTTCTCGTCAGAGTCCGAGGCAGACGTAGAGACGGAGACAGAAGCAGAGCCGCAGCGTCAGCCGGACACCGAGCCGGACACCGAGCCAGACACCGAGCCGGACTCCGAGCCGGACTCCGACATCGCGAACGAGCCCAGCGAACAGCATCAGGCCGGTGTCGAATGATCGGGTTGCGCCGGTTCATCGCCGGAGTGATGGTCGCTGCCACGATCGTCGGAGTCATCTTTCTGCAGCGCTCTCACCCTGTGCACAGCGTCCCCGCTGAGTTCTCCCGGCTGGGCAGCGCGACGATGCCGTTCGTGCCGAAGGGCGATTTCGTGACGTCCGCCTGGTTCTGTGCAGGGGTGCCGGTCGGCGGGGCTCAACTCGGTGGTTCTGCGATCGTCGCCAACCCTTCGGAGGTCACGTTGACCGGAAAGATCACGACGTTCACCGACGCGCCCGACGTTGCCGCTGTCGCTGAGCCCTTCGAAGTGCCGGCGCGCGGAACAACTGTGTTCGACCTGGCCGCATTGCAGCCGGCGGGATCCTTCGTCTCGGCGATGGTGGAGATCTACGGGGGAGGTGGTTACGTCGAACAGCGTGCCGACAGCGCATCGGGCAGCGCCGTGTCTCCCTGCTCGAACTCGACATCGTCGACGTGGTACTTCGCCGACGGCTACACCGTCGAGGGCAGCAAAGAACAACTCGTGATCACCAATCCATTTCCGTCAGCGGCGATCGTCAACATCCGCGAAGCAACCAGCACCGAGAGCCGCCAGCCGCAGATCCTTCAGAGCCTGCAGGTCAAACCGAACTCCGTCCTCGTCATCAGTCAGGATCTTCTGGCCAAGCGAGAGTTGGTCCTGGCGATCACGGTCACCAGCAGCCGCGGCCGAGTCGTGGTGGGCAGGGCACAGGAGTACCTCACGTCAGTTGGTCGCGCAGGCTTCACGATGACACTCGGTGCGCCATCCCTTGGCGACCAGTTCTACTTCGCCGACGGCGAGGTCGCGCCCAACGTGATCGAGCGGTACAGCGTCTACAACGCCAGCACGACCGACGCTGTCGTCAACGTTACGTTTCTCGGGCTGGACCCGTCACTGGGCTTCATCAATCCCGAACCGCTCACCGTTCCTGCCGGAAAGGTCGTCTCGTTGATCGCCGGTGATGCGGGGGTGCCCGAAGGCCGGCACGGCGCGGTCTTCTCGACCGAGACGCAGGGATCCATACTCGTCGAACGGGCGATCACTCGTCAGACCGGCGACACGGTGGCGACCACCGTGGTGATGGGTGCGCCGCCGTCCTTCGCCTCGACACGATGGAGCATGGCCATCGGGACGGACCTGGCTGTCGACAACATCCTCGTCGTGCTCAACGCGACGGGAGAGCCCGGAACGATCACCGTGAAGACGCTGGGAGCCGGCGGAGAGGTGCCTGTACCGGGCATGGAGGCGATCGATCTGCCGGCGGGTGGGGTCATCACCATCGGAGTCTCGGATCCCACCGCGCTCGGCCACCCATTGGTCGTCGAATCAACCCAGCCAATCTTCGTCGAGCGGTTGTTGCCACGCGATCCTGACCTGCGCGGTCGTTCAGGCTCGTTCGCTCTGCCAGGCTGAGTACATGAGCCAGGTCGTCATTGCCGGCGCAGTGTTGGTCGTCGCCCTGTCGGTCGGCGCCGTGTTGCGGAGAAGGCAAGGCGTCAGCGCGCCGACGCAACCGACGTTCGGTGCCCCGGCGCAGGTCGATCGCGCCGACTTCGTCGGTGTCGAGGCGCCGTGGTTGGTCGCGGTGTTCTCATCGGCGTCCTGCACCTCGTGCGCCGACGTCGTGCGCAAGGCGAGGGTGCTGATGTGCGACCAGGTTGCAGTTGTCGATGTCGAGCATTCGGCATCGCCGGCGCTGCACCGCAAATATCACGTCGACGCCGTGCCGATCGCGATCGTCGCTGATCACGCCGGGGTCGTGAGGGCGAGCTTTGTCGGGCCGATGTCGGCGACCGACCTATGGGCGGCAGTCGCCGAGGTGCGCCATCCCGGGTCGAGCCCGGAGCCACATCTCGGTCAGTAGTTCAGACGATGTCGACGCCCGCCGGGGCGTCTTCGGCCGGCACGACTTCGTCGCTGGGCCCTTCGCCGAGGCTCTCGTGCACGATCCGGGCAACCTCGCTGCCGTCGATGGTCTCGCGCTCGAGCAGTGCCTCGGCAACAAGGTCGAGGGCACGGCGGTGCTTCGACAGCACCTCGAATGCCCGCGCCTCTTGCTCGTGCAGGATGCGGAAGACCTCTTCGTCGATCATCTTCGCGGTGTCGTCGCTGTACTCGCGGCCCTGGGTCATCAGGTCCTCGCCGAGGAACACCTGCTGGTGCCCACTCCACGCCATAGGTCCGACGGCGTCACTCATGCCCCACTCGCGCACCATGCGACGAGCGATCATCGTTGCCTGTTCGAGGTCGTTGGCTGCGCCTGAGTTGAGGTGACCGAAGACGATCTTCTCGGCGACGCGGCCGCCCATTGCCCGACAGATCACGTCGTCGAAGTACTCCTTCGAGTACGTGTGCCGTTCTTCGGGGAGGCTCCATGTGACACCGAGCGCCATGCCGCGAGGAAGGATGGTGACCTTGTGGAGCGGGTCTGCGTTGGGCAGCACCGTTGTCAAGATGGCGTGGCCGCCTTCGTGGATCGCGGTGGCCCGCTTCTCTTCGCCACTGAGCACGAGGCTTTCGCGGCGAGCGCCCATGACCACACGATCGCGTGCGTTCTCGAAGTCGATCCGCTCGATCTGCTTGCTTCCCCTGCGAACGGCGAACAACGCGGCCTCGTTGACGAGGTTGGCGAGGTCGGCGCCACTCATGCCAGGCGTCGCCTTCGACATGACCTCGAGGTCGACATCGGGGCCCATCCGCTTGTCGCGGCTGTGAACCTTCAGGATCGCGAGTCGCTCTTCGTTCTCGGGAAGCGGGACGATGATCGTGCGGTCGAACCTGCCGGGGCGCAGCAGAGCGGGATCGAGGATGTCGGGACGGTTGGTCGCGGCGAGGATGACGATGCCCTCGCTGGTCTCGAAGCCGTCCATCTCGGCCAACATCTGGTTCAGCGTCTGCTCACGCTCGTCGTGCCCGCCACCGAGGCCGGCACCGCGCTTGCGGCCGATCGAGTCGATCTCGTCGACGAAGATGATTGCCCGGCCCATCTTGCGGGCCTGTTGGAAGAGATCGCGAACGCGGCTTGCGCCGACGCCGACGAACATCTCCATGAAATCGCTACCAGTGACGGAGAGGAAGCCGACGCCTGCCTCACCCGCGACCGCCCGGGCGAACAACGTCTTGCCGGTCCCTGGAGGACCGACCAGGAGGATGCCCTTGGGGACCCGCGCCCCGATCTCGCGGAAGCGCTCCGGCATGCGCAGGAAGTCGACGACTTCGGTGATCTCCTGCTTGACTCCGGCGTAGCCGGCAATGTCGGCAAAAGTGGTCGATGGCTTGTCTTGCGAGTAGGCCTTTGCCCGGCTTCGACCGATCGACATGACGTTGCCCATCTGTCCGGCGGCGCGGCGCTGCATCCACATGAAGAAGCCGATCAGCAACACGAGCGGCAGGAGGAGGCTGGCCCAGCTGAGCAACCAGTTGGAGCTCGGTGTCTTGGCCTCGAAGTTGACGCCTTTGGCCTGCAGCTCTTTGGTCTCGTCGACGTTCGGGAAACTGTTGGGCGCCGTGCTGGTGAACTTCTCGCCGGTC
>JANPGV010000023.1:0-2404 GCA_031424145.1 Ilumatobacteraceae bacterium | reverse complement strand
GATTCGGTGACTGCCTCGAGTGAACCTTGCACGTCGGCCTTCAACACGATGTTCAGCGTGGCGACTTCGCCCGCCTGGATCTGGCTGAAGATGTCCTCGAGCTTCACACCCGTCTGTACGCGGGCGTCGCCGCGTTGGGCCTTCAGCCGTTGACGCTGCCCACGGGCTTCGCCGACGGTCTTCGCAGTCTTCTCGTTGTCGGCGGCGCGGAACTCGTCGCCGGCGTTGGGAACGCTCTGCAGACCGAGGACCTGCACCGGCATCGACGGGCCAGCTTCTTTGACCTGGTTGCCCTTGTCGTCGATCATCGCGCGAACACGGCCCCACGAACCGCCGGCGACGATGGGGTCGCCGACCTTCAGGGTGCCCTTGTCGACGAGCACCGTCGCGACCGGGCCACGGCCCGTATCGAGGTTGGCTTCGAGCACGATGCCCTTCGCCCGCCCCATCGGGTTGGCAGTCAGCTCTTCGACTTCTGCGACAGCAATGAGTTGATCGAGCAGATCGTCGATACCGAGGTCCTGTTGAGCAGACATCTCGACGACGATCGTGTCGCCACCCCACGCCTCGGGAACGAGCTCGTGCTCGGCAAGCTGGGTCAACACGCGACCGGGGTCGGCGTTGTCCTTGTCGATCTTGTTGACTGCGACGACGATGGGCACATCGGCGGCCCTCGCGTGGTTGATCGCCTCGATCGTCTGCGGCATGACGCCATCGTCTGCGGCAACGACCAACACGACGATGTCGGTGACCTGTGCGCCGCGGGCACGCATCTTCGTGAAGGCAGCGTGGCCCGGAGTGTCGATGAACGTGATCTGGCCGCCATCGCGGTCGACCATGTAGGCACCGATGTGCTGGGTGATGCCACCCGCTTCACCGGCGACGACGTTGGCGTGACGGATCTTGTCGAGCAACGTGGTCTTGCCGTGGTCGACGTGGCCCATGATGGTGATCACTGGGGCACGCGGCGACTGCAGGCTTTCGTCGTCGTCGTCGCTGTCGTCGAACATGGCTTGTAGTTCAAGCTCTTCTTGCTGACCGGGCTCGACCAGCAACACCTCGGCACCGACTTCGAGCGCGAACAGTTCCATCTGCTCGTCGGTCAGTGTCATGGTCGCGGTGACCATCTCGCCATTCTGCAGGAGGAACCGAATGACGTCGGCCGCGGTCCGGTTCAACTTCGGAGCGAACTCCTGGGCCGACACGCCGCGCTCGACGATGATGGTGCCTTCGGGCACCGGCGCGTTGGTCGCTGTGTAGTTGGAGTTGTACGACGGCTGCATGTCGTCGAAGTCACGACGACGACGGGCACGACTCTTCTTGCGAGGAGCGCGACGTTGGCCATTCGGCCGTGGGCCGCCGCCGCCCGGGCGCGGACCTCCCGGACCTCCGCCAGGACCGCCACTAGGCCCACCTGGCCCGGGTCGCGGACCACCGAAGCCGCCACCGGGTCGCTGCGCGCCGAAGCCGCCCGGCCGGGCGCCGCCCGGACCAGCGGGACGTGGACCGCCTGTGCCAGTTCTCGGGCCAGCAGGGCCGCCGGGACGAGCGCTGAAGCCGCCACCCGGACGCGGGCCACTGAGCCCGGCAGCGCGTGCGCCGGTTGGAGCTGTCGGGCGCAAGCCGCCGGGGGGCGGAGGAATCGGTCGGCCAGAGGAGGACATCGGCCGAGCCCCACCCGGAGGCGGTGGTATGGACCGGCCTGCCGATGCCGGTCGTGCCGGAGGTGTCGCTGCCGGACGAGCAGCTGCCGGCGCCGAAGCTGCGGCGGACGCGGCGGGGCGAGCTGCCGGACGGCCGTCGGTTGGAAGCGGCCTGGCAGCCACGGGCACGACGGGAGCAACCTGAGCTGCAGGCGCGACCGGTGCAGGTGCAGCTGCCGGCCGGCTTTCGCCCGGTGCGGGACGGGTGCTGACGATGCGGCGCGGCTCGTCGTCCTCGTGGACGACGGGTTCGCTGACAGGGGCGCTGACCGCGGCGGGAGCAGGCTCGACCACTGGCACCGGCGCCGGTTCGGGCTTGGCTTCGACCGGTTCGACGACCTTCGCAGGGGCAGCCTGCGCCTCGGCTTCTGTCTCTGTCTTGGCTTCGACCTTTGCCGCGGCAGGCGCGGCCTTCTTTGCAGCCGCCTTCTTGGCGAGCGTTGGAGTCTCTGTCGCGGCAGTGTCGGCTCCGGGCGCAGGCGCGGCGGCCTTGCTGGCGGCCGCCTTCTTCGCCGCGGTCTTCTTGGCCGGTTTGGCTTCCTCCGGCTGCTCCGGGCGGGTCAAACCATCACGAGTCGCGCGACGTTCGAGCCGATCGGCCTGTGCCTCGATCAACGTGCTGGAGTGAGTCTTCACACCGACACCCATTGCATCGCACAGCGCCATCATTTCGGCGTTGGTCATTCCGAGCTTCTTGGCGA
>JANPGV010000022.1:0-2537 GCA_031424145.1 Ilumatobacteraceae bacterium | reverse complement strand
CTGTGTCGCCAACGCGAGCCGCTGCTCGAACCCGTCGACGCATCGATGGTCGCGTGCTGCGTCCTGCCATTCGCCTCGAAAACACCGGAGGCGTCCCGATGACCGGGCCCACGGCAGAGCCGTTGCTGCAGGTCCGCGATCTGGTCAAGACCTTCGACTTGCGCCGTACGTCGTGGCGAACCCACGCGTCGACGGTGCAAGCGGTCTCGGGCGTCTCATTCGACATCCGCGCCGGCGAGGCGTTGGCACTGGTCGGCGAGTCCGGGTGCGGCAAGAGCACGACGGCGCGCTGCGTGCTCCGGCTGATCGAGCCCAGCAGTGGCTCGGTTCAGTTCGACGGTGTCGAGCTCACGGAACTGTCGTCGGGCCAGCTCCGGCATGCGCGGCGGCGGTTCCAGATGGTGTTCCAGGACCCGTACGCATCGCTCAACCCAAGAATGACCGTCGGCGAGATCGTTTCAGAGCCGTTGCTCGTGCAGGGTGCGGACTCGGCCGAACAGAACCGGCGCACGGACGAGTTGCTCGAGATGGTGCAGCTCGGCGCCGACGCCGCTGACCGGCATCCGCATCAGTTCTCCGGTGGTCAACGCCAACGCATCGGCATCGCCCGGGCGCTCGCCCTGTCACCCGATCTTGTGGCGCTCGACGAGCCTGTCTCCGCGCTCGACGTCAGCATCCAGGCCGAGATCATCCGTCTCCTGCAGGGGCTACGCGACGAACTCGGCCTGGCCTTCCTCTTCATCGCCCACGATCTTTCCGTCGTGCGGCACCTCAGCCACCGGGTGGCCGTCATGTACCTCGGCAAGATCGTCGAGGTCGCGCCCGTGTCGGAGCTGTACACCCGTCCAGCGCACCCGTACACGAAGGCTCTGTTGTCCGCGGCACCGATTCCCGATCCTCTGATCGAACGCGATCGCGCCCGCATCGTGTTGGTCGGAGATCCGCCCAACCCGGTAGATCCGCCCAGCGGCTGCCGGTTCCGTACCCGATGTTGGAGGGCGGAGAGCATCTGCGCCGAGGTCGAGCCTCCGTTGCTCGACGTCGCGGACGGCCACCCGGTGGCGTGTCATTTCAATCTCTGGACCTAGGCGGTCGAGCTAGCCCCAACGGGGCAGCTCGTCCGGGTTGATGCCCAGGCTCAACTTGCCGACGAGCTCATGGGTCAGCATCGAGTTGCCCGGATGGATTCGCCCGAGGCGTGCGTCGCGGAAGAGCTGCTCGAAGCGGCTGCGCTTGAAGATGCCGCTACCGCCCGTGAGATCGAGAGCGCTGTCGACGACCGCCCAGGCCCGGTTCACCACGTCGTACTTGCAGGCGACGATCTTCACCGGCCAGTCCATTCCGTAGTCGACGCCGTTCGACCAGTCGTCGCAGACACGATCGAGGTGAGCGTTCATGGCCTCGAGATGGATGCGCATCTCGGCGATGCTGTGCTGCACCTCCGGGTGGTAGGCCATCGACCGGGTCAAGGCGACTGATCCACGTTCGTGCATTCGCGTCACAGTGTCGTCGAAGGCCCGTTGGGCGACCGAGGAGTAGACACCAGCGAAGCCGAGCAGTGCCCACGCGAACAATGAGACCTGGAACAGACCTGCGCCCGCGAATCCAGCGGGACAGACCAGGATCGTCGCCTCGTCGGGAACGAAGGTGCGATCGAGGATCGTGTCGTTCGACATCGTCGCCCGCATTCCGAGCGTGTCCCACGTCTCCTCGATGCGGTAGTTCTTCGAATCGCGGTGGATGAAGCCGTGCACGACCTTCGGCGCGGTGGGATCGCTCGTGTCCATCGCATGGACGCCTAGGTACGTCCACACCGGCGACAGGCTTCCGAAGATCTTGTGACCGGTGAACTCCCAACCGCCCTCGACACGTTCCGCCTTCGACGAGGAGAGCAGGACGGGAATGTCGTTGCCCGCCTCGCCGTGGCCCGCCGCGAAGACGTGGCCCTCGGCGGCACGTTCCAGCACCCAATCCCCGGAAGGATCCCCTGCGCGATGGAGGTCCGCACAAAGCCCGACGAAGTAGTGGTGCATGTTCACTGCGACTGCAGTGGCCGGTGCGACGTATGCGATCCGCCGTTGCATGCGGTTGATCTCGGCGAGGTTCAACCCGGCCCCGCCGTACTCGACGGGTAGCGAGGTTCTGAGATAGCCCGCATCGCGCAGCTCTTCGAAGTCTTCGCTGAAGAAGCGGTTGTCGCGGTCGTACAGCGGGGCCCGTTGATCGAAGCGGGCGAGCATCTCGCTGGTGAGCACGTCCGCTCGTGTTTCGGTGGTTGTCATTGTTGTCTCCTACGTTTAGCGATTAATTCGGTCGATCGACCGAGACCGCAGTGTCGCGCTTCGGAAATATCCTGTCAAGAGCTTGATTTACGCGGCATGCGATGACATCATGCATTCGATCGATCGACCGAAAGGTGCAGCAATGGCCGTGCAGACAGCGGAAGCGGACACCGCCCAGAGCATCCTGACAGCAGCGCGTGCACGGCTTCTCGTCGACGGATACGCCGGCCTGTCCACGCGCAAGATCGCTCAAGA
>JANPGV010000021.1:0-2103 GCA_031424145.1 Ilumatobacteraceae bacterium | reverse complement strand
ACCAGCACCAGTGACGGGGCGAGATCGATCAACTGCTGGCGTGTCGCCGGTTGCAACTGGCGAAGAGAGCGAGTCAAGACGTCGACGTGCTCGCCTGAGACGCGACCGGCTTCGAGTGATGTCGCCAGTGAGGGGATCTGCTCGGTCGTCTCGGCACGATGCAACAGTCGCTCACCATCGCGCAAACTGGTCCCGCCGGCCTCGGCCAGCGATTTCTCCGGGAACGACAACACCTCGGCGACGCTTTGACGACGATCCACAACGCCGTGTCAGCAGCCATGCCGACAAGCGCCGAGATCTTGCAAGCGATCGAACGCGGCATCGCGACCGCGATCGCGCAGCACTTCGCCTCCTTGCCGTGACGTCAGGCGGCTAGCAGCCCGAGGTCGCCGAGACGGCCAAGCACGATCGGGCGGATCGATGCCATCACCCCGTTCAAGGCCTCTAAGGTCGGGGTGGTCTCGACGACCGCATCCGTGTTGGAGTAACCGTAAGCGCAGCACGATCCATACAGCGACGAGACGAGGACGAACCGGCCGTGCTGCTCCCATATGGCCAGCGCCGTGTCCCGGCTGCCGTAGTCGATGCCACCGGAACGCGTGATGTACTCGACCCCATCGTTCGTGAAGATCGCACCGGGTGCTTCAGCTACCCCAGGGTTCCCAACCGCGAGCTGGTCGCGAACCGTCCACACCGCTTTCGCGCCGGCCGTGCCGCCGAAACCGTCGTACTGGCCGACGTCGGACCCCTCGTGCAACTCATACTCGCGGGCACCGCAGCCGGTTTGGGCATACGTCGCGTCGATCGTGGCCTTCGCCGCCTCGTCCGAACTGAAGGCGTAGATCCATACGTTGAAGATCGCACCATCCGGCGCGGTCACACCGGGCGCCGCGGCATACATCAGCACACCGTTGTTCGCGGCTCGCATATCACCGTTGGGTCCGCCACATTGCCCGACACCGTCACCCTCGGCCGGAGCGAATGCAATCGACGGCATGCCACCAGCGGATACCCAGCCCGGTGGCAGGTCGAGCGGCCCGGGCAGAGCAATGAAAAGCCCTTCCACCGTCGCTGTCACCAAGGTGGTCGTCGGCGCCACCGTAGTTGTGGCGGCCTCCGTGGTCGTCGGCGCCACCGTAGTTGTCGCGGCCTCCGTTGTCGGCGGGGCGGTGCTAGGAGGGGCCGTGTGCGAGGCAGCGAGGGTGGAGTCCGCTGCACGTTGGGTTGTGGGCGAATCGCCGCCACCACAGCCCGCCATGATCAACAATCCACCTATCAACACCGCTGTTGCCCTGTCCTGCACGGCTGCCTCCCGCTCGATTACGCCTACGTGTAGAGAATGCGGCGTTGAGATGCTGGCTGATAGGGCCGAATGACCAGACTACGGACAGCGGTGAACGATGCTCGCTAACCGTGGCGCCACCACCTGCAAGTTCACCGTGGACTTCGGCGACGAAAGATCCAGTTTCTACGACACGCTGGATGACCTGCTCGCGGACGTGTCGCCAACACAGGCGGCGAAAGTACAGAGCATGTCGATCAACTTCGAGGATTTATCTCGATTGAATTTTGACGTCACGATTATGAGGGCGCTGCGAAAAAGCAGTTTCGGTCCGGCGATACACGTTCGGGGTGACGACAGAACCACTGTCGAAGGCGCTCGGTCATTGCTGCTGAAACTGTTCGATGGTCAGCAAAAGGCTCGGGAACGGTTCCACGTTCCCGGCGAAGTGCCTTGGCCGAAGCGCTTTCAGTCGAGAGCCGCGGTGATCGGATTCGGACTCATCGGAACAGCACTCGGCGTGGCCGTCACGATTTTGGTGACGAAGCTGCTGTCCTAGGTTGTGGCGCACCGCTCCCGATGCCTCTATCTAGTGCAATTAATTCGCAGCGGGGTGTAACGCGGTCCCGGGAAGTCCCGCATCTCCGTGATTTACCGAGGAATTACCGTGAGCGACACCGGCCGATCGGTGCCAGGCTCTACGGTCGTGTCAATGGCAACCTTCGACCGGCGCCATAGTTGTCGTCGGAGGTCCACGTGCCTGGTGCTCGGCGCGCTCGTGATGGTCACGTCATGCGCGTCGAAATCGCGAGCGACGCCGG
>JANPGV010000020.1:0-2025 GCA_031424145.1 Ilumatobacteraceae bacterium | reverse complement strand
CTCCGCGGCGACAAACCGACTGCGTTGCGATTCATGAGTCCTGACTACAACCCCTTCGTCGGTTGGGATCAGGCCCCGAGCGCATCCTTCGGCGCCGACTTCTACGCCCAGGTGGCGGGGGCCGAGACTGCGGCCGCATGTGCCGTAGCCGAGCGCCACGGGGGGGTATGCGCAGACGTCTTTCACTTGTTCAACGGCCAGGACGGCACAGCTGACGCCGCCGCCTATCTCGCCGACGACCACGCGCACCCAGGTCGAACTGGCATCGAAGCAGTTGCGACCCTCCTCACCGATCTCGGGGTCCCAGAACTCGGCGGTTGAACGCGAGAGCGAAGCCGGCGCCAACAGTCCGAACACCGACCTGACGGAAGGGGTCCCTACGAGACGCACGCCTATGCTCGTTGCGTGGACACCCCTTGGGAAGGGCAAACAGGTGAACCGGGTCAGGTCTCGCCGCCGCTGCCCAGCTTCGGTGACTTCTACGACGAACTTCGAACCCGGCAACTCCCTCGCCTCAGACGCGACTTCGGAACGCTCGGCGAGGACGCTCTCCACGACATGATCGTCGCCGCATACGAACGCTGGCCCGAAGTCGCCACGATGGAACATCCGGTCGCGTGGGCGTCGGTGGTCGCGCACCGCGCCGCCGTCCGCCGTGCGGTCCGCGATCAACGCCGGGGCACCTTGGAGGCTCGCGCTGTCGCGCATTCACAGACCATCGACATCCCCGAGGGCAGAGCCGGACGCGAACTCGTCGAAGCACTCGCCACGCTGCGCCCCGAACATGCCGAGGCCTTTCGATTGACGCAGATCGAGGACCTCGAGATTGCAAACGTAGCCGAACGCCTCGGGGTGCCTGTCAACACCGTCAAGGTCTGGGTCCACCGTGCCCGCCAACGGCTCGCCCTCCCAACCGCGGGGCTGTCGGGCCGTTGGCAGTGCGAGCAGACCGCCGACCCGCGCAGCCTCGAGCAGTCGTTGATAGCTCGTGGCCACTCAAAACACCTCGACGCAGCCATGTGCTGCTTGGTCGACCGCCAAGTCCGCTGGGAGCTCCACGTCGACAACGGCCGCTACTGGCTCGGCACCGATGACGGCGAGCGGATGGACACCGGCCGCGTCGGCATCGGCCGACCTGGCTCGCTGGCACTCACATCGATCGCACTCTCCGAAACAATCGATGGGGTTTCGCGGCCGGTGCCGCCCGGCTCGGAGGGCACCTCGATCCACGGGTTCACCGTCGACGGCGACCGCCTTCGGCTCACACAGATCAGCAACGACATCGCGCCTACCAACGGGGTTCCCGACCGCGTGCTCCGCGAGATATTCACTCACGAGATCGTGTACCGATGGAACGGACCCACACGTTTCACCGGTCCCTTCGACATCGTCCTCTGACCTGGTTTCCAGCGCTACCGACGCATGATTTCGTTTGCAGGCGCCACCGGCAAGGGGGATCGACACGAAGACGAACGCTCAAAGTCGCCATCACGTCCGACTCTGTCTGACCGCAATCCAACCGCGCCCGTGCGAATCCAACCGCGCTGCGGCAGACACGCCGTCGACGGCTCAGCCCTAAGCCACGACCGTCATCAGGTCGTTGCCCGGGCCGGTTCGATCTCTCTTCGTGCTCTGCCGAAGCTATTTCGGGACGTGATGAGTGGAGACGACGAGGCGCCACCCGACGGGCACTCGCCGAGCGGCCCGAAAATGAGAGACGGAGGGCGGCTGTCGCGTCCAAGTCATCGCAACCTTCGGGTTCGGTGCTCGAGAGTCCTGCGCTCCGCCGACCACGGCGACTATCAAGGTCCACGGTGGTCACTGGCGCGTCATCACGCGCATTGCCATCGGATCGTCGGAGCCTCCCTCGGCCGGTCGACCACAGATGTCAAGTGTCGGTACCCGCCCGACGTTTCGTGTTCGGTTGCTACCCGACATTCGGTGATGGGTTCACGCGGCGTTGATTCTTCGTGGTCGGCCGCCGGGGTTGGCGAGTGCGCCGTGTTCGCGGGTGCGGTCGTGCTT
>JANPGV010000019.1:0-17350 GCA_031424145.1 Ilumatobacteraceae bacterium | reverse complement strand
GGCTGCGGGCGGCGGTCGAGCTGGCGGCGGTGGTGGACGCGGTGGCGGCGCGCAGGCGCCAGCCGAAAATGTGCTGCGCAACGCGCGAATTACGAACACGACCATCGGATTGCAGACACCGATCCCATCCAAAGGCTCGGCCAAACTGAGCGCGCTGAAGGGGATAGACGATATTCTGGAGAGCCTGGAAGCCAATATCGTCATGCCGATGGAGAACGATGCGCTGGCGGCGGAGTTGGGGATCAAGCCGAAACGGGGCGTCCTGCTGGCAGGCCCTCCCGGCCTCGGCAAGACCAGCCTGGCCGGAATCGTTGCGGTCGAAATGGGCGTGCACATGCACATCACGTCCGGCCCTGCGTTGGAACGCGCCGGTGACCTGGCGGCAATTCTCACCAAACTCGGGGACGGCGACGTGCTGTTCATCGACGAGATCCATCGTCTCTCACGAGTTGTCGAAGAGATCCTCTATCCGGCGATGGAGGATTTCCAGCTCGACATCGTCGTGGGCAAGGGCCCTGCGGCCTCGTCGATCCGGCTCACGCTCCCACCATTCACATTGGTCGGCGCCACGACGCGAACCGGCATGATCACCGGGCCGTTGCGCGACCGTTTCGGGCTCGTCGCCCGGCTCGACTACTACGCCGACGACGAGTTGGAGACGATTGTTCGCCGTGCCGCCGGCATCCTGCGGGTCAGCATCACGCCCGACGCCGCGTGGGAGATCGCTCGACGGTCGCGAGGCACACCGCGAATCGCCAACCGGTTGCTCCGCCGCGTCCGTGACTACGCCGAGGTGCGCGGCGACGGCACCATCTCGGTCGATACGGCGCAGGACGGCCTGAAGCTGTTCGGGGTCGACGGGCGCGGGCTCGACAAGGTCGACCGAGCCATCCTGTCAGCGATCTGCAAGCAGTTCCACGGCGGCCCGGTCGGGCTCAGCACCTTGGCAATCAGCGTCGGCGAGCAGCCCGAGACCGTCGAGGACATGTACGAGCCGTTCCTGATCCAGCAGGGCATGCTGGCGCGCACCCCGCGCGGCCGGGTTGCGATGGCCGCGGCCTACGAACACATCGGCCTCACACCCCCGGCAAGTGGCCCGGCCGGCACGACGTCCTTGTTCGATTAGCCGAGTTGGGCGTTCATCCAGTCGGTCACGACAGCGAGCACCTCGGCGTTGTTGCGCTCGAACATCGCGCCGTGACTGTTGCCGTGCACGCCGCGCTGGGCCAGCTCGATGTGCTCGACGTCGCACCCGGCTTGGGCCAGGAACTCGACCAGCGGGCCATTGGTGAAGCGGAACACCGACGCCTCGCCCGACACCACGGCGATCGGCACCTTGGCAAGATTGGTCAGTTGCCTGGCGGGCTCGGTTTGAAGTGTCAACGCCGGTGCGCCGGGCGCGGGAGGAACGCTGTCGACCAGGCTGAGATCGCCGGGTGTGGACGCAGGGGGGTCGAAGGCCATCGGCACCGCAGCGACACCCCATTGCAGCGTGTCGGCGCCGAACGTCGTCGCAAAGGCCGGCCCGATCGGTTCGAGCTGCACCAGTGCGACGACGAGGTCGGGCCGGGCATCGGCCACGAGGAATCCGGCGGGCCCCCCTAGGGAGTTGCTGACCACGAACGCCGGACCGATCTTGTCGAGCAACTCGACGAGCCGCTCCTGCTCGAGGGCCTGGCGATCGGCGGCGTCGGCAGCAAACGGGCCGACCGACGCCAGGAACTGCAGCAATGCGGGGTCCTCAGGATCGTTGCGGTCACCCGGCCACTGGGTATGGAGATCGGCAAATGGCATCGCGCCCGGCCCATCGCTCGGTGGGATGAAGATCCCTCTCAGGACCTCCATCGGCAGCGGCGGTCCCATCGGACCGAGTGCGTCGGGAACGTATGCCGAACGACCGTGGCCCGGCCGGTCGACGACGTACACCACCCAACCCTGCTGGACGAGCAATGTCGCCCATCCGGCGCGGCCGTCGGGTGTGCTGAGGTAGTCGAGGCCCTGCCCCGCGCCACCGTGGACCAGCACGATCGGGTAGGGCTTGGTCACCTCTACCGGCGCTTCCCAGTAGACGTACATCGGCCCGCGCGCTGCGCCGGTATCAGCATGGGGTCCGACGCCGACCCAGAAGTGTCCGCGCCGTGACGTCACCGGATCTACGTCCACGGGTGGCTTTGCTGGTGAACCGTTCGTGAAGCGAGCCATCGTTCTAGCAGTCCTTTCAGTGTTGTGGTTGTGAACGCAGACGCACACTGAGGCACGTCACGCAACCTTCGAGCTTCTGGAACTCGCCGATGTCGACCTCGACCGGCTGGTAGCCCATCGATCGATACATGTCCGCCGACAGCGGGCAGTCCGCGGCCATCAGCAGACGGTCCTCGCCGAGCAGCACGACGTGGGCGCCGGATTCCTCCGGCGTTGCCAAGAACTTCGGGAACAGACCAGCGTCGTCGACGGCATCAGGCCATCCGACGACGGTGCCATCGGGCAACGCCGTGACAGCAGATTTCAGGTGCAGCACCTTGCTGATCGGGACGGTCACAACGGTCGCCCCCAGCGGCTCGAGATGGGCCGTGAGCTGTTCGATGCCAGCCGCGTTCGTACGCCCACCCAAGCCGACGTAGATCGTGTCGTCGACCTTCAACACATCTCCACCGTCCAAGGTCCCGGGCGGTTCGATTCGGGCGACGCGATAGCCAAGACCTCCGATGACGTCCGCAACCGCGGCGGTCTCGGGCTGGCGCGTAGGTGCGCCAGGAAGCGAGATCACGGCGAGATCGCCGTACATCATGATCGTGTCCTCCACGAACACTGCATCGGGACAGCTGTCTACCGACGGGACCTCGATCGTCTCCCAACCATGACTGGCCAGCGTGTCGACGTACTGCTGCCATTGTCGCTTGGCTAGATCGACGTCGATCTCGGTGCGCTCGAAATGGGTCAGCAACCCCTCGTTCAACCGAGGGCCGGGTCGTCGGACGAGCGCCCTCACGCCGGAAGGTTGGTCGCCAGGAACGCCATCGTCTTCGCCCACGCGGAGCCGGCGGCCGCTTCGTTGTAGAAGGTCTCACTCTCGTGGTTGTCGAATGCATGGCCGGCGTTCTCGACGTTGAGCTGGAACAACGGCCGCCCGGCCATGGCCGCGGCGACCTGGTCGATTCCCTCGTTGGGGATGTACGGGTCGTCGTTGCCGAAGTGGAACAGCGTCGGACACTTCACCTGATCGATCTGATCCAGCATCGAGGGCACGCCGGAGCCGTAGTAGCTGACGCAACAACTCGGTTCGGCGTTGATGGCCATGGCGAACGCCAACGTGCCACCGAGACAGAAACCGATCACGGCCGGGGCTGCAGTGATGTCCGGCTGGCCCTTCAGATAATCCAATGCCGCGGTGCAGTCGGCGACCGCCTTCGGAAAGTCGAGCTGCTGCACCTTCTCGAACGACGCGCCGAGACCCGCTTCGGTGTGATCGCTCTCCCAGTTCGGGGCAAACCGCCAGAACAGGTCGGGGGCACCGACGAGGTAACCGGCGTCGGCGAGACGCTGACCGACGGCGCGGATGTACTTGCCGACCCCGAAGATCTCTTGGATCACCAGGATCGCCGCGTGGGGCGGTGTATCGGGGGTCCATACGTGCAGGTCCATAGCTCCGTCAGGGCCACAGGCCACCTGATCCGTTCGTAACCACGTCATGGGGGCCATGGTGTCACACGACTACACGCTGGCCCGTAGCCTGAGCTGCCCATGCGCCTGACGGACTTCGACTACGAACTGCCGGTCGAGCGCATCGCCCAGGTGCCGATCGAGCCTCGCGACGCGGCTCGGCTGATGGTCGACCGAGGCAGCGGTGCGCCGGACCACCGCCATGTGTGCGACTTGCCGTCGCTCCTCCGCGAAGGTGATCTGCTCGTGGTCAACGACACCAGAGTGATCCCCGCGCGCCTTCGTCTGCACCGCGAGACCGGGGGAGCGGCGGAGGTGCTGCTGCTCGAACCATGCAGCGATGACCGCCGTACGTGGGAAGCGATGATCCGCCCTGCCCGCAAGCTGCGCATTGGTGAGCAACTCCGCGACTCCGCCGGCCACGCGCTTGTCGAGATAGGACGGCGGATGCCGAGCGGCGACACGTGGACTGTTGAGATCGTTGCGGAGGGCGAGCCGCTGGCCCTTCTGCAGCGTCACGGGGAGATGCCGTTGCCTCCGTACATCGGTGTCGATCTGGCCGAGCCGGAGCGATATCAAACGGTCTATGCATCCGAGCCCGGTTCCGCAGCAGCGCCCACGGCGGGTCTGCACTTCACCCCGGAACTGCTCGCCGCGATTGCGGCCTTGGGGGTCGAAGTCGCGACCGTCGAGCTCGTCGTCGGGCTAGACACCTTCAAGCCCGTGGTGGTCGACGACCTGACGCAACATGTGATGCACAGCGAGCGCTACCGCGTCGATGCAGAGGTACTCGACGAGTGCCGCCGAGCAAGGCGCGTCGTCGCGGTGGGCACGACCACTGTGCGCGCCCTCGAGTCTGCGTCCGCATCGGGCGAGCTGAACGGCCGCACCAGGCTGTTCATCAACCGACCGTACGACTGGAAGATGGTCGACCTGATGATGACCAACTTTCACCTGCCGCGCACCACACTGTTGATGATGATCGATGCCTTCATCGGCGAGCGGTGGCGCCGGCTGTACGACATCGCAATCGCCGAGCGCTACCGGTTCCTGAGCTTCGGCGACGCGATGCTGCTCGATCGGCAGGCCAGTTAGATGCACGCGGTCACGTTCGAAACCATCGCGACGGATGGCGCAGCACGCAGCGGCATCGCGCACACGGCACGGGGGAGCTACCGGACACCGTGCTTCATGCCCGTCGGCACGCGCGGTGCGATCAAGTACCTCAGCGCCGCCGACTACGAACGCCTAGGTGCCGAGATAGTGCTGGGCAACACATATCACCTGATGCTCCGACCCGGCGCGGAGACGATTGCCGAGCTCGGTGGCCTCGGCAGGTTCGCGGGGTGGAGCGGGCTGACCCTCACCGATTCCGGAGGGTTCCAGGTCTTCTCACTCGATCCGGACGTCGACGACGACGGGGTCACGTTCAAGAGCACGTATGACGGCTCGTCACATCGGTTCACGCCGGAGATTGCCGTGCACACTCAGGAACTGCTCGGTGCGGACATCCAGATGGTCCTCGACGTGTGCCCACCACTCCCGTCACCACCCAACGTCATCCGCACCGCGGTGGACCGCACCGCGGCGTGGGCTGCGATTGCCAGGTCGAGCCACCGTCGGGAGGACCAGGCCCTGTTCGGGATCGTGCAGGGCGGCATCGACGAGACGCTGCGGGCCGACAGCGCCCAGCGGACTGTGGCGATCGAGTTCGACGGGTACGCGATCGGCGGGCTCAGCGTGGGCGAGACCCGCGGCGAGATGGTCCCCGCGCTCGGCGCAGCGCTGGCCCATCTGCCCGGGAATCGGCCTCGTTACCTCATGGGTGTGGGGGATCCGGCCAGCATGGTCGAAGCGGTCGCGTTGGGTGTCGACCAGTTCGACTGTGTCATGCAGACCAGGATCGGTCGCCACGGCACGGCGCTGACCCGCCACGGGAAGCTGCACATCAAGAACGCCAAACACGCACTCAGCGACGAGCCCCTCGACGCCAGCTGCGCCTGCGAGGTCTGTCAACGCCACAGTTGCGCCTACATCCGGCATCTGTTCCAGGTCGGCGAGCCGACTGCCTCCAGACTGGTCAGCCTGCACAACGTCAGCTGGACACTCCAGCTGATGGCCTCGATGAGGGCGGCGATCGAGGCCGGGACTTTCGACTCATTTCGCAACGAGGTCCTGGCTGTTTGGCGGTGAGACGCCCAACGTGTCGTCCTGGTGGCTAGCATTCCCCGTCGGTTAATCAGCGGTCTTTTCTCCTCCATAGCCAAAAATTGGATACTCACATGCACGTCCTGTCGATAGTTGCCGCTACGAAGTCCAACTCCAATCCACTCGGCTTGTTCGTCCCGATGATCCTCATCGGTGCGGCGATGTATTTCCTGATGATCCGCCCCCAGCGTCGGAAGATGCGCAGCCAGGCTGCGCTGCAATCGTCGATCGACGTCGGCGACGAGGTCATGACGACATCGGGCGTGTACGGCTTCGTGACGCTGCTCGACGGCGACATCGCCTGGCTGGAGATCGACGACAACGTGCAGATCCGAATTGCCCGCCAAGCGCTCCAGCGCAAGGTCGACACCTCGCAGGGCGAGACCGCCATTCCCACTGACGACGGCTCCGGCCGCAGCACGAAGATCGAGCCGACAGACGGAACCGCGGCAGACGAGCCCTCCAAGTAATGCGCAAGAAGCTTCTCTATTCGTTGGTCGGCATCTTGATCATTGCCTTCGGTGGGCTCATCGCCACTCTGGTCGACGGCGACAAACCATCCCTCGGTCTCGACCTCCAAGGCGGGATCTCGATCACCCAGCAGCCGGTCGGCGCGTTCAACACATCGAGTCTTGACCTCGCTGTCGAACGTATTCGTGCACGTGTCGACAGCCTCGGCGTAGCGGAGCCCGAGAACCTGCGCCAGGGCGACGCCATCGTGGTCAACCTGCCCGGCGTGAAAAATCAGGCGCAGGCGGAACAGCTCGTGAAGGTCACCGGCCAGGTCTACCTGCGGCCGGTCCTCGTCGACGATCAGTTCAACATCCCGTGCGTCACGTCCGACCCGAAGAAGCAGACCACGACCACCACGACCACGACCACACCGACGACGGGTTCGGCCGCGACGGGCGACACCGGTAACCCGACGTCGACCGCGGCCGCGGTCGTCGGCACCGAAGCGCCGACCACGACTGCTGCGGGCGGACCGTCGCGCCGCCCCAGCACTGCAAACACCACGACGACCGCCGCGGCCTCGGCCACCAGCACGACTGTCGCGACCGACGCCTCGACCACCACCGTTCCCGGTGCGACCACGACAACCGTTGCCGGCAACACGACTCCCACGATCCCCGACGTGCCCCCGGATCAGTCGGGGTTCGTCAAGGCACGCGGCGGAAGCTTTTGCAAGGTCGGCCCGGCCGGCGGCACTGGTGAAGTCTTCAAGGACGACGCCACCGCTCGAATCCTCTCGGGCAGCGGGTGGGGTGTCACCGTCAGCCTTCGTGGCGGGTCCAACGGTGAGGGTGTCTGGAACGCGCTGGCAGCAGAGTGCTTCAACGCAACCGCAACATGCCCGACCCGCCAGCTGGCGATCGAGCTCGACGGTGAAGTGATCTCTGCGCCGACGGTGCAACAGCCCAGCTTCACGGGAAGCGTGCAGATCAGCGGCAGCTTCACCGAGTCCGAGGCCCGCAACCTTGCCCGCGTGCTCAATAGCGGATCGCTGCCGGTGAAGCTCGAGACCCAGGCTGTTCAGACGGTGTCGCCGACGCTCGGCAAGGACTCACTGCGCGCGGCATGGATCGCCGGCCTCGTTGGCGTCGTATTGGTCTTCATCTTCATGGTGCTGTACTACCGCCTCCTCGGCCTGATCGTCGCCGGTGGCCTCGCCGTGTCGGGCGCCCTCATCTGGACCGTCATCTCCTTCCTGTCCAAGACCCAAGGCTTGGCGTTATCGCTCGCCGGGATCGCCGGTCTCATCGTCTCAGTTGGTGTCACCGTCGATTCGTACGTGGTGTTCTTCGAGCGATTGAAAGACGAGATACGCGCCGGACGGTCGATGCGCAACAGCGCGCAGCGCGGGTTCGCCGGAGCGTGGCACACCATCGTCGTCGCCGACATGGTCTCGCTGATCGGCGCCGCGGTGCTGTGGTACCTCACGGTCGGGTCGGTACGTGGGTTCGCCTTCTTCCTCGGTCTTTCGACGCTGTGCGATCTCCTCGTCGCCTACTTCTTCACACGTCCGGCAGTTCTGCTGCTGGCTCGTACCGACTGGATGTCTCGCCGCAAGGTGATGGGCATCGAGGTGTCGTCGGCGGGTGCGACATGAGCACAGATGTACTTCCCAAGATTCATCAGCGGCGCGGACTGGGTGGACGGCTGTACCACGGCGAGACGGCCATCGATTTCTACGGCCGTCGGTGGTGGGGTCTCGGATTTTCCGCTGTCCTCTTGTTGATCACGGTGGCGTCGCTGATCTTCCAGGGTCTGAACCTCGGCCTCGACTTCAAGGGCGGGGTCGCCTGGGAGGTACCCGCCAAGAACTTGACCATCGGTCAGGCACGCTCCATCCTCGACGCCCACCAGATCAGCGGCACCGACGCGAAGGTTCAAGAGCGCACGTCGGCGTCAGGCACCGTGCTGCTGATCCAGGTCGGCGACCAGTCCGTCGCCAAACGTCAAGAGGTGAAAGACGCGCTGGCCGCAGCTGCCAAGGTCGACCCGGAATCGGTCAGCGTCAACTCCGTCAGCTCGACGTGGGGCCGGAGCATCACCGAAAAAGCCGTCAGGGCTCTGATCATCTTTCTGATCCTCGTCGCGTTGTTCATCGCCTGGCGACTGGAGTGGCGAATGGCCCTGGCCGCGATCATCGCCATGTTGCATGACGTCTTGATCAGTGTCGGCGTGTACTCCGTTTTCCGGTTCGAGGTCACGCCGGCAACTGTCGTGGCCTTCCTCACCATCCTCGGGTTTTCGCTGTACGACACCATCGTCGTGTTCGACAAGGTCAACGACAACACGGACCGATTCGCCGGCGCCCGCGTGCCCTACCCCGACGTCATCAACGTGTCGATGAACCAGGTCCTCATGCGTTCGTTGAACACCAGCTTGGCCGCTGTGCTGCCGGTGCTGTCGCTGCTGATCCTTGGCTCTGGAATCCTCGGTGCGGTCACGTTGCGCGACTTTGCCCTGGCCTTGTTGGTCGGTCTGTTGACCGGCTCGTACTCGTCCATCTTCATCGCCTCGCCGCTGCTGGCCATGCTCAAGGAGCGCGAGCCCCGCTTCCGCAACTTCCACGGCGCACATGCGACCGGCGCCGAACTGGAGCGGTTGGTGCTCGGCGGGTCACCGTCGGCGAAGCGCGAGTCCACCCGTCCGCGCGGCGATCGGGCGGAGGGCGAGATCATCCTGCCCGTCACGCAGAGCACCCCCGAATCGCTGCTGACACACCCTCCGCGGCCGCGGAAGAAGAAGCGTCGTACCAGCTGAGCAACGGTAGCGTGATGCTGTATGGCATCGAACGGCCACTGGATCAGCGACCTCGTCCGCGACATCGACGACTTCCCCACGCATGGGGTGAGCTTTCGCGACATCACCCCGCTGCTCGGTGACGGCAAAGGTTTTGCGCGGGCGGTCGACGAGCTGGCCGACCGGTTCGAGGATTTACGGGCAGACCGCGTGTTGGGCGTGGAGGCACGCGGCTTCATCATCGCCGCGCCCGTCGCGTACCGCATGGGTGCCGGCTTCGTTCCGGTTCGCAAGGCCGGCAAGCTGCCCTGGGCCGTCGTGCGCGAGGAGTACTCGCTGGAGTACGGCCGCGACAAGCTCGAGATCCATCGCGATGCCATCCATCCGGGCGAGCGCATCCTGGTGATCGATGATGTGCTGGCAACTGGTGGCACGGCTGCAGCTACCGTGCGACTCGTCGAGGCTCTCGGCGGGGTCGTCGTAGGTGTTGGCGTGTTGATCGAGCTCGAAGATCTCGGGGGCCGTGCTCGGCTCGAGGGTCATCGCGTCGAGAGCCTGGCGAGGTACTGAGGCGTCGTCGTGGCTGCTGTCGATCGTGTGCTCCCGTGGCGGCGGCACCAGAATGTCACCGCTGACGAACTGACACCGTTGCTCAGCGCCTATCGGCGCCGTCATCCCAAGGCACCCGTGGCGATGATCAACCGCGCCTACGAGACCGCGAAAGAAGCGCACCGCCACCAGTCGCGCGGTAGCGGCGAGAGTTACATCAACCATCCGCTCGCTGTCGCCCGCATCGTTGCCGACATCGGCCTCGACGAGATCTCGCTCGCGGCTGCGTTGCTGCACGACGCCGTCGAGGACACCGAGATCACGATCGCCGATGTCGAGGCGGCGTTCGGTCCCGAGGTCGCCGCCATCGTCGACGGCGTCACGAAGCTGGAACGGCTGCAGTTCGACTCCAAAGAAGCGCAGCAGGCCGCGACCATGCGCAAGATGCTGGTTGCGATGGCTCGCGACCTACGAGTCTTGATCATCAAGCTCGCCGATCGTCTGCACAACATGCGCACCATCGCGGCGATGCCCAGCGAGAAGCAGCGGCGCATCGCCCAAGAGACGCTCGACATCTACGCTCCGTTGGCACACCGCCTCGGCATGCAGGAGCTCAAACAGCAACTCGAAGACCTGTCGTTTGCGTCGCTGTACCCGAAGCGGTTCGCCGAGCTCGACCACCTGGTCAGCACGCGCACCCCGGAGCGCGAGGTGTACCTCGCCAAGGCCATCGCCGAGGTCGGCGGTCGGCTGCACGAGCTCAACATCGAAGCCGAGGTCACCGGCCGGGGCAAGCACCTGTGGAGCATCTACGAGAAGATGATGCAGAAGGGCCGCGAGTTCGACGACATCTTCGACCTTGTCGCCATCCGCGTGATCGTCGACTCGGTGAAGGACTGTTACGCCGCGCTGGGTTGCATCCACGGCAGTTACAAGCCTGTCGTGGGCCGGTTCAAGGACTACATCGCGATGCCGAAGTTCAACCTCTACCAGAGCCTGCACACGACCGTCATCGGTCCTGGCGGCAAGGTCGTCGAGGTGCAGATCCGGTCGCAGGAGATGCACCAACGTGCGGAGTGGGGCGTCGCTGCGCACTGGTCGTACAAGGGCGACGGTCCAAGCAGCGATATCGACTGGTTGAACCGTATCATCGACTGGCAGGCCGACATCTCCGACCCGGCGGCGTTCATGGAGAACCTGAAGACCGATCTCGAGCAGGACGAGGTCTTCGTGTTCACGCCGAAGGGCAGGGTCATCCCGTTGCCTGTGGGATCGACCAGCGTCGACTTCGCCTACGCGGTGCACACCGACGTGGGCCACTCCTGCATCGGTGCCAAGGTCAACGGACGGCTCGTGCCGCTCGGTACCACGCTGCACAGTGGCGACACGTGCGAGATCTTCACGTCGAAGATCGAGACCGCCGGGCCCTCACGCGACTGGCTGCAGTTCGTCGCCTCCCCGCGTGCCCGCAACAAGATCCGCCAATGGTTCAGTCGCGAACGTCGTGTCGACATGATCGAGGCCGGGCGCGAGGAGCTGACCAAAGAGTTCCGACGTGAGGGTCTTCCGCTCCAGCGGATCTGGGACAGCAAGGTGCTCACCGGCGAGATCGCATCGAGCTCGTACAACGACCTCGACTCGGTCCTGGCGGCCATCGGCGAGCACCACGTCTCGGCCCGGTCCCTCGCCCAAAAGGTGGCGCGCGGGTTCTCGCAAGGCACCGACGGCGAGCAGTTCTCGGTGGTGTCGCCGACCAGACCCGATCGCCCGAACCGGCCGCGATCCTCTGTTGGTGTCCACGTGGAAGGGCTTGACGACATCCTCGTTCGCCTGTCACGGTGCTGCACGCCCGTTCCAGGCGATGACATCGTCGGCTTCGTGACCCGTGGCCGCGGCGTCTCCGTTCACCGCACCGACTGCGCCAACGCCGAAAGTCTGATGAGCGATCAAGCGGCGCGGCTGATCGATGTCGACTGGGACGGCGACCGCACCAAGGCCATCTTCCGGGCTGGTGTGGAAGTCGTCGCCCTCGACCGATCGCGGTTGCTACGAGACGTGGCCAATGCGCTCAGCGAGCAGCACGTCAACATCGTGTCTTGCAGCACCCACACCGGCGGCGACCGCGTCGCCAAGATGCGCTTCGAGTTCGAGCTCGCCGACCCCAGCCATCTCGAGTCGGTGCTGCGCACGATCAAGCAAATCGATGCTGTCTACGACGCCTATCGCCTGGTGCCGGGTAAAGGCGGCTGACCAGGCAAGCCCTGCCGATAGCCTTGTTCGACATGCCGGAATTCCAGACCAGCCCAGGGATGCGCGACATCCTGCCGCCAGAATCGGCGCGCTGGCGGCAGTTCGTAACAGTCTTCGCCGACGTGGTCGCGTCGGCCGGATACGGCCAGATCATCTCACCCCTCCTCGAAGATCTCGGCGTGTTCCAACGGATCGGCGATGCGACGGATGTGGTGACCAAAGAGATGTACGACTTCGTCGACAAGGGCGGCCGCCATGTGGCGCTGCGTCCTGAACTGACGGCATCGGTCTGTCGTGCTTTCGTGCAGCACCGGCCGCTGACACCCTGGAAGGTCTGGTACGCGGGCTCGCAGTTCCGCTACGAAAAGCCGCAACGCGGCCGCTACCGCCAATTCGACCAGGTCGGCATCGAGGTGCTGGGCGCCGACGATCCACTGCTCGACGTCGAGGTGATCGCACTCGGGTGGGATTTCTTCAGCGCACTCGGTCTCAGCCAGGTGAAGCTCTTGCTGAACTCACTCGGCGAGCCAGAAGACCGAGCGCGGTACGTCACCGCGCTGCAGGCGTACTTCGAGGCGAATCGCGCCGCGCTGTCGCCCGAGAGCCAGATCACCCTCGACAGGAACGCGCTCCGCGTCCTCGACTCCAAACGACGGGACGACCAGGCAATCGTGGCTGCCGCTCCGCGCATCGCCGAGTTCTGCGGCAGCAATGCGGCGGCGCATTTCGCATCGGTTCAGGCGGGGCTCACCGCGCTCGACATCCCCTTCGCGATCGACGACACATTGGTGCGTGGCCTCGACTACTACCGCCACACGACGTTCGAGTACCAGGGCGGCACCCTCGACTCAGCGCAGAACGCGCTCGGCGGCGGGGGACGGTACGACGGTCTCGTCGAATCGCTCGGTGGGCCGGCGACACACGGCATCGGGTTTGCCTTGGGCCTCGATCGCACGCTGCTGGCTTGCGACGACGAGGGAGTGTTCGCAGCTCGACCGTTGCAACTCGACGCATTTGTCGTCGACACCACCGGCGGTCTCGAAGCGCTGCGGCTCACAGCCGAACTGCGCGCCGCTGGTCTGAGCGCCGATCGTGCGTACGAGAATCGCAGCATGAAGGCGCAGATGAAAGTGGCCGACCGCAGCGGAGCTTCCATCGCTGTCATCATCGGCAGCAACGAGTTGGCCGAAGCAGCTGTGACCGTGCGCCCGTTGCGCAGCAACGACGGGCAGCAGACCATCGCTCGCTCCACATTGATCGATTACCTGAAGAAAGCCCGTACATGAGCACGACATCGATGCGCACCCACCAGTGCGGCCAACTCCGACCCGAGCACATCGGCCAGACCGTCAGCTTGTGCGGGTGGGTCGCGACCCGGCGCGAGCATGGCGAGAAGTTGGCATTCATCGACCTTCGCGATCACACGGGCGTCACCCAGTGCGTGGTCGACAACTCCGTCGATGTGCGACCGGAGTACGTCATCAGGGTCACCGGAACCGTCGCCGCGCGACCGGCCGACAGCATCAACGATCGTCTGCCCACCGGCGGGATCGAGATCCAGGACTGCCAGGTCGAGATCCTCAACACGGCCGAGGCGCCACCGTTCCCGATCAACGAGCGCGCCGACACGGTCGCCGAGACGACACGACTGCAGTATCGGTACCTCGACATCCGTCGCGAGCGCATGCAACGCAACCTTCGGATCCGCGCTGCCGCCAACTCGGCCATCCGCAAGGCGATGGAGGATCAGGGCTTCGTCGAAGTCGAGACACCGATGCTCGTCCCGAGCACGCCGGAGGGCGCCCGCGAGTTCATCGTGCCCAGTCGCCCGCAGCCCGGTTCGTTCTACGCGTTGCCACAGAGCCCGCAGCTCTTCAAGCAACTCCTCATGGTCGCCGGAATCGATCGCTACTACCAGATCGCCCGTTGCCTTCGCGACGAGGACCTGCGCGCCGACCGCCAGTACGAGTTCATGCAGCTCGACGCCGAGATGAGCTTTGTCAGCCAGGAAGATGTGCATGAAGCCATCGGGGCCGGCGTGATCGCTGCGGCGAAGTCCGCTGGTCAGGATCCCGGCGAGATCGTGAAGATCACGTGGCAGGACGCGATGAACCGTTTCGGCACCGACAAGCCCGACACGCGCTTCGAGATGGAACTGGTCGAGTTGACCGACGCATTCGCGGCCACCGAGTTCAAGGCCTTCACCGGCGCGCCGACGATCAAGGGGATCAACGCCGAGGGCAAAGCGGCGGAGTTCGGACGCAACAAGCTCGACGCCTTGACCGACAAGGCCAAGTCGATGGGCGCCAAGGGTTTGGTGTGGTTGAAGGTCGCCGCCGATGGTTTGCTCGAGTCGCCGGTGGCCAAGTTCCTCGGCGACGCCGAGCAAGCCGCCGTCATCGAGCGCATGAAGGCCAAGCCGGGCGATCTTCTGTTGATCGTCGCCGATGGGTGGGCCATGGCCTGCGAGGAGCTCGGGACACTTCGCAACAATCTCGGGCGCCCGCCTGTCCACGAGGGCCCGTATCGCTATATGTGGGTCGTCGATTTCCCGTTGTTCGTCGGGGTCGATGCCGTGACGGGTCGGCCGAAGCCGGGACACCATCCCTTCACACAGCCTCATCCCGACGACGTGCATCTCCTCGAATCCGATCCCCTCAAGGTGCGCAGTCAGGCGTACGACCTCGTGCTCAACGGATGGGAGCTCGGTTCTGGATCGATCCGAATCCATCAACCCGAGATGCAATCGCGGATCTTTAGCCTGCTGGGAATCAGCGACGAGGAAGCCAACAAGCGTTTCGGGTTCTTCCTCAGCCCGTTCCGCTACGGCGCCCCGCCGCACGGCGGCTTTGCCTTCGGCATCGATCGCCTGGTGGCGATCCTGGCCGGCGAAGAGAACATCCGCGAGGTCATCGCCTTCCCGAAGACCCAATCCGGCACCGACCCCATGACCAACGCCCCAACCCCGGTCGACCCCAAGCAACTAGCCGATCTAGGTATCCGAGTCCTCCCCCCAAAGTCCTAGCGCCCCCTCCTCTTCGCGGCCGTCGCCGATACATTCGCCACCCGACTTCCCCCACCACAACCACACAGGTGCGTTTGAAGCCTGCGGCCCCGTATGGGGGCTTGCGCCTTCAAACGCTGCGGGAAGGTGCCGATCATGGATCGATTCGTTGGGCCGAGCATCACGACGGTTTGATCACCAACATCACAGCCAAGGACGCTGGGCAGACCAAGCGGCAGCTGGAGCGTGAGCGCGAGTCGGGGAGACTTCGCCAAGTACGACGCGGTGTTTCCGTGGTCAACGGTGCACCGCCCTCGTGGAAGCAAGCTGTGCGTGCTGTATTGCTCACGCGTGAAAGTGGCATTGCTGCGTCGCATTGGACTGCCCGGGCGCTGCTAGGTGGCGGTGTGAACATTGACATCGATCAGATCCATGTGATCTCAGATCTCGGTCACCCGATAGCGCTGGATGGAGTGGTCTCACATCGGTCCGGCATCCTGGAGGAAGGCGATCTGGTGCATCGCTATGGGATGCTGTGCACCTCGCCGTTGCGGACGGTCATCGATCTCAGCGGACCGATGACGGTCGCCGAATTGGGCGATGTTGTGGACGATTTCCTGCGGCGCAAACTGCTGAAGCTCGAACAGCTCCGCGCGCGAGTCGACCGTACGCGACCTGCACCTGGACGGTCCGTAGCGACCCTGCGCAAGGTGTTGGCCAACCGTCTCCCCGGATACGACCCGGGCGAGAGCGCCTTAGAAGCACGAATCGCTCATATCATCGATGCGTACGCGCTTCCACGGCCCGCCCATCAGCACCGTGTCAGCTACGGAAGGCGGCGCTACCGAATCGATTTCGCTTGGCCCGACCGTCGGCTGTACCTCGAGGGCAACGGGTCGGATCACACATGCTGGCGACCGATCTCGATAGCGACGCACGACGTCAGAACGATCTGGTCCTCGACGGTTGGGTGCCGATCGAGATCACCTGGCGCATGTCCGACTCCGAGATAGCCACGACGATCCGCCGCTTCCTCGCGCTCCCGATCAAGCGTTTGTAACCGGGAGACCCTATTCGGGTCCTGAGGCTCCAAACCTGGGGGTCGGGCTGGGCTGCGCTGACGGGCGCTACCGTGGCTCGGGTGAGCGGTCAGCACTTCAGAGCCGGGGTCGTGATCGTTGTCCGGCACCCCAATCTCACGAACATCCTGGCCTTCGAGCGTGCCGACGTGGCCGGGAGCTGGCAGCTCCCACAGGGTGGGCTGTTCCAGGGTGAACAGCCGATCGTCTGTGCGTGGCGGGAGCTGATGGAGGAAACGGGTCTCGGTGAAGCGGATGTGGTCGCCAGAGACGAGTTCCCCGAGTGGGTCGCCTACGAGTGGCCGGAGGAAGTCAGACGCCTGCATGGTCGAGACGGGCGCCGGCGCGGTCAGGTGCAGAAGTGGTTCATCTTCGACGCGCTCGACGCCGACATCACGCCGACCCCCGACGGCAGCGAGTTCGTCGCGTGGCGGTGGGTGGACCCCAGCTGGATGATCGAGAACGTTGCCGACTTCCGACGACCCGCATACGAACGGGTGCTGGGAACCCTGTGAGCGATCTCTTCACCGACGCCGCGGAGCAACACCTCCGAAGTCATGCGCCGTTGGCAGCGCGCCTTCGCCCGCGCACGCTCGATGATGTGGTCGGCCAAGACCACCTCGTCGGTCCGGGCAAGCCACTGCGACGCCTGGTCGAGCAAGACCGGTTGACCAGCGCGATCTTCTGGGGACCACCGGGTACCGGCAAGACCACCTTGGCCCTGGCGGTTGCCGGCAGCACCAAACGCGTCTTCGAACAGATGAGCGCCGTCAATGCCGGCATCAAGGACGTGCGCGACGTGATCGAACGTGCCCGTCAACGACTCGGCGAACAGGGCAGGGGAACGATCCTGTTCCTCGACGAGATCCACAGGTTCAACAAGGCCCAGCAGGACGGGCTGCTACCGGCGGTCGAGGATGGAACGCTGACGATGATTGGAGCGACGACGGAGAACCCGTTCTTCGAAGTCAACCCTCCATTGCGTAGCCGCAGCACGCTCTTCCGCCTCGACCCGCTCGACCGGGAGGCAATCGAGACCTTGGTCAAGCGCGGTCTCGAAGCCGAGGGCACGTTGGCGAGCCCCGAGGCGATCGAGCACTTGGTGGACAGAGCCGGCGGCGATGGCCGGCAGGTCCTGACAGCACTGGAGGTGGCATGCGCCCTCGCGGATTCGGGTCCGGTCGAGCTCAGCCATGTCGAGGCCGCGCTCGGCACGAGCGCGCTGCGCTACGGCCGCGATGACCACTACGACGTGATCAGCGCCTTCATCAAGAGCATGCGCGGCAGCAATCCGCAGGCAGCGGTCTACTACCTGGCCAGGATGTTGGAAGCAGGAGAGGACGCCCGCTTC
>JANPGV010000018.1:0-13778 GCA_031424145.1 Ilumatobacteraceae bacterium | reverse complement strand
CCGATCGGCCCCAGCCCACTCCACGGCGGCGATCGATTCGACCAACCCGACCACAGACACAACGACCACCTCCATCAACCGGCTCGAAACAAGCACTCAACAGACGGGGGAAGTCGCTACGACCACCCTACCCGAGAGGTGTTACACGGTTCCCCGCCGCCAGGATGATTGGCGTCACGGGTGACCTTGTCGAGGCGCAATCGATCGTTGATCCGACTCACTTCCATCGCGAAGTCGAAGGCGTCGACGCGGGTTGCGTAGGCGATGTCTTCGGGATCGACATCTCCGGCGCCGAGGGTCAGGGTTCGCCGTGCCTCGTCCGAGGTTGCCACGGCGTCGCTGGTTCGATCGGCCAGCAGGTCTTGGCCGAGCCGGGCGCGTTCGATGAGCTCGGCAGTCGCGTGATCATCAGCGCCGTTCAGGTCAGGACGGTCCTCGACGTTGCCAGTGATCACATATGTGGGGTCACCGAGACCACTGTTGCGAACGGCCGCGGCGGTGGCCGAGGCGCACACGAGGCTGGCGCACCACAGTCGCGTGGCGGATCGAGCGGCGATGACACCTCTCGTGCCCGCGGTGGTGCGTTGCACAAGTTCACGTCCGTCGAGGTCGGCCGCGGCGATCGCGACCGGCGAGTTGGAGAAGTCGAAACCAGCGGGCCGGCGACCATGGTCTTCGCCCATCACCAGCAGGTTGCCGTCTGCGTGTCTCAGAGCCAGCGCCTCATCGACCGAGTCGACGAGGTAGATGTGACGCGCACCGGCGGCAAACGCGTACGCCGCTGTGGTGAACGCTCGGATCACATCGACCGCGACCACAGCGCCGGTGACCTCGGCAACCTCCCAGCGAGGCAGGAACCGAACGGTCATCGGTCAACGTCCGGCGAGCGCATCCAGCACCGACGCGAAACCTTCGGGCTCGCGAACGACGAAGTGACTGATGCCGACGTCCGAGCGCAGGCGTTCCAACTTGTCGATGACCTGCTCGACCGAGCCGACCAAGAGGAAGGGTGTCTCGTCGATCAACTCACGTGTCACACCGAACCGTTCGGCCATGACATCCAGCTCATCGTCGGCACCTACGCCAACGTGGGTGGATTGCACCAAGGCCGAGCACTCGATGTCGTCGAGACGATCCCCCGCTTCCTCGGCCAGCCATCGCGACCGTTCGCGGACGGCTTCGATTGCGAAACCACCCGGGGCGGGCCGACCACTTTCGCCGTGCGTCAGGCCGGTGAACTGAAAGATGTCGGCGTAGCGTGCGGCGATCCCGACGACACGCTTGCCGTGTCCGCCGATCAGCAGGGGAACGTGATCCTGTGCGGGACGAATGCCCAGGTCGTCAACGTCGAGACGGTGGTGCGATCCGTCGAGGTGCGCTACGCCGGTATCGAGCAACGAGCGCAGCGCGATCACCGATTCCTCGAACCGCGTGACGCGGGATGCGGGCTCGCGAAGGAGCAGACCGATCGAGTCGTGTTCCGCCTGGGTGTATCCGGTTCCGAGACCCAGCACGAGCCGGCCACCGATGAGTTGGTCGACGGTGGCGGCGGTCCGAGCAAGCAACGCCGGATGGTGAAACTCGTTGTTGAGCACCAGTGGACCGACGCGCAGCCGGGTCGTGGCTTCGGCAGCAACCACCAACGGTATGAAGGGATCGACCGAGCCGATGTGATCGAAAGAGAACAGCTCGTCATACCCCAGCGCCTCGACCTGGCGTGCCTGCTTGAGCAACGCGTCGCGAGCGCCGAGGTTCCGCCCTTGCACCGAGAAACGAAAGGGTCTGACAATCGTGACCATCGGTCAACCATACGAGGACCACCAGCATGGTTGTGTGGCGACCGAGCACGTCGGCCGGCACCGCTACTGTTCGCCAGACGCGCCATCGCGCCTGGCGCGTTCTGAGGGGGCAAACGATGAAGGACATGCGGGGTATGACGGCCGTGGTCACCGGGGCATCGAGAGGAATCGGCGTGCACATTGCCCGAGCGCTGGCGGAGCAGGGCGTCAACCTGTCGCTGGCCGCCCGATCGGAGCCCGAGCTCGAGGTCGTGCGCACCGAGATGGCGGCGCTGGGCGTGAAGTCGATCGCGACGAAGTGCGACGTGACGAATGCCGACGACCGGGCCCGGCTGATCGGTCGGACCGAATCCGAGCTCGGCACGATCGATCTCCTCATCAACAACGCGGGGATCGAGACCGTTTCGCACTTCGAGACCGCCGACGAGGACGAGATCATGCGCACGATCGACGTCAACCTCGTAGCCGCTATCGCGCTGACTCGGGCATTGCTGCCGGGGATGCTCGAACGAAAGCGCGGTCATGTCGTCAACATCGCGTCGGGCGCAGGCAAGGTCGGCATCCCGTATGCGGTCGCGTACGCGACCAGCAAGCACGGGCTGGTCGGTTTCACCAACTCGCTGAGGTGCGAATATCACAAGCAACCCGTCGGATTTTCGGTGGTGTGCCCAGGGTTCGTGACGGACACCGGCATGTACTGGCGGTGGGAAGAGGCAGGCGTCAAAGCACCCAAGATCGTCGGTCGCTCATCGCCGCAGAAGGTGGCCGAGGTCGTGGTCAGCTGCATCCGCAAGAACCTTGGCGAGGTGCTGGTCAACACGCCGCCGGTTCGTCCGCTGGTGGTTCTGTCCAACATCGCTCCCAGCATCGCCCCCGGAGTGATGAAGCTGTTCGGGTACACGCGCGTGTTCCGGCGAACGGCCGACCTCGACGACAGTGCAGGCTCAACTCCCGTGCGGCCCCCAGGGGCGTCCCGCTAGCCTCTGGCCACGGCCTTCCGGGGTCGTTCAATGGTAGGACATCGGTTTTTGGTGCCGTCTATAGGGGTTCGAATCCTCTCCCCGGAACACAGCAACACCCCTAGCCAACACGTCGCAAACACCTTGCAAACAGTTCGGGCAACACCACTTTTGAGCCCTGACGCGCTAGAACATTTGTATGACAGTTTCGGCGATCGTGCTGGCGGCCGGTGAGGGCTCGCGAATGCGATCCGCCCGACCAAAGGCCTTGCACCAGATCTGCGGCCGGCCCATGGTGATGCACGTCATCCATGCCCTGGCCAACATCGACGTCGATCGCACCGTGGTGGTCGTCGGGCACGGCGCTGAGCGGGTGACGAAGAAGGTTCAGGAACAGGCTCCGGGCTGGGCACACGTCACCTTCGTCGAGCAGACGGTGCAACGCGGCACGGGCGATGCCGCGATGGTCGGTATGACCGCGATTCCTGGCGACGATCTCGACGACGAATCGACGATCATCGTGCTGCCCGGCGACACGCCGTTGCTGCGGGCGGACACTCTCCAGCAGTTGGTCGCAACGCATCTCTCGAGCGGCAACGCAGCGACCGCGATCACATCGGTGGTCGAGGATCCGACTGGCTATGGGCGCGTGCTACGGGCACCGTCGAAGCACGGCGACGGCCGTCTGCTACAGGTGGTCGAGCAACGCGACGCCGACGACGAGGCGCTCACCATCCGCGAGATCTGGACGAGCATGTGCGCGTTCCGCCGCGATCTTCTCGGCCCCGCGCTGCGCAGGCTCAGCCCCGACAACTCCCAGGGCGAGTACTACCTCACGGACGTCGTCGAGGTGCTCGCAGGGATGGGGCACCAGATCGGCACCGTGCAGGCCCCCGAAGGTGAAACACGTGGTGTCAACGATCGCTGGCAGCTAGCACTCGCCGAACGAGAACTGCGCAGCCGGACGAATCGTCACTGGCTCCTGAACGGCGCGACGATGCTCGATCCCCGCCAGACGTTCATCGACGTCACGGTCCAGCTCGGCAGGGACGTCACGCTGTATCCCGGCACCATCTTGCAGGGCAACACGGTGATCGGCGACGGATGCGAGATCGGTCCCGACACCCGCTTGGTCGATTGTGTGGTCGGATCGCAGGCCGTCGTCGAGAACACAGTGGGACGCGACAGCGAGATCGGCGACGACGCCCATGTCGGCCCGTACGCCCATCTTTCGCCCGGCACATCAGTGCCTTCTTCTGCATCGACAGGCGCGTTCTACACTGCACCTGCCGACTAAGTACAGCGGAGCCCCACACATGGAGAAATTCACCACCAAGCGAATGTCGCTCTTCTCGGGGCGCACGCATCCGGCTCTGGCTGAGGAAGTGGCGGCGAATCTTGGCATCGAGCTCGGTGACCCGAACCTGGTGCAGTTCGCCAACGGTGAGATCCGCCCCCGTTTCACCGAAAGCATCCGTGGCAGTGACGTGTTCATCATGCAGACGCACTGCGGCAGCGACGAGCACAGCATCAACGACTCGATCATGGAGCAACTGATCATGATCGACACGGCGTACCGAGCCTCCGCCAAACGCATCACAGCGGTCTGCCCGTTCTACGGCTACGCGAGGCAGGATCGAAAGGCCGAAGGCCGCGAGCCGATCACCGCCAGGCTCATCGCCGACCTGTTCAAGGCTGCAGGAGCCAAGCGGATGGTGTCGCTCGATCTTCACAGCGGCCAGATCCAGGGTTTCTTCGAGGGTCCCGTCGATCACCTCACGGCGACTCCCGTGCTCGAGAACTACGTGCGGCAACACGCCCACGAGCCGGTGATCGTGTCGCCCGACGCGGGGCGCATCAAGGTTGCCGCCCGAATGGCCGAGCATCTCGGAGATCTCGGCGCTGACTTGGCTTTCATCTACAAACGCCGACCCAAGGGCAGCACCAATCAGGCCGAAGCCAAAGAGGTGATCGGCGACGTCGACGGCCGTCTCTGCATCCTCACTGACGACATGATCGACAGTGGTGGCACCATCACCAGCGCAGCCGACATCTTGCTGCAACGAGGTGCAACCGAGGTGTGGGCCATGGCGACGCACGGCGTGCTCAGCGGTCCTGCGGTGGACCGGTTGAAGAATGCCCCCATCACCCGGGTCGTGCTGACCAACACCTTGCCGCTGCCGCCGGAGAAGCAGATCGACAAGATCGAGGTCCTGTCGATCGCACCACTGATCGCCGATGCGCTCAACGCCGTGTTCGACGACACCAGCGTCAGCGAGATCTTCGGCGGCGAGAACCAGGGCTAAGAGCCGGTCTGTTCGTTTGTTAGCAGGACCTCGGCCGCTAGGCTTGCCAACCGTTCTAGATCGCACTGCCCTAAGAAGAGACAGGCCCCGTCATGTCGCAGACCACACTCACCGCCACACCCCGCACCGGTTCGGGCACACCCATCGCCCGCCGTCTGCGCGCTGAAGGGCACATCCCGGGCATCTTGTACGGCCGCGGCATGGAGCCGATCAGCGTCACCGTGGAGCGCCGCGAGTTTCGTCTGGCACTCAGCGGACCGGCCGGCGTCAACACGGTCCTGGCCCTGCAGGTGGGCGGCACCAGCTACCCGGCGGTCGTCAAGGAGCTGCAGCGCCACCCGATCCGTCGCACGGTCAACCACGTCGACTTCCTGCAGGTCAACATGAACGAGGAGATCACCGTTCACATTGCCGTCCGTCTGGAAGGCGAGTCCAAGGCAGTGGCGGCGATGGGCGGTCTCGTCGATGCCGCCGTCGACTCCCTCGAGGTCAGCTGCACCCCGACCGACATGCCCAACGAGTTCGTCATCGACATCACCGAGATGGAGCCCGACACCGTCATCCGCCTGTCTGACATTCCTATGCCGAAGGGCGTAACGCCCCTGGGCGATCCCGACATGGCTGTCGTCACCGTGTTGACCACAGCGGCTGAGGTCGAAGAGCCCGTCGCCGAGGCTGAAGAAGGCGAAGCCGAGGGTGAAGGCGCTGCTGCCGAAGGCGGCGACGCCGCTGCCAACCCAGAATGACCTGACCCGGCGTGATCGACGCGCTGGTCGTCGGGTTGGGAAACCCGGGCAAGGAATACGCACGCACGCGCCACAACGTCGGTGCCGAGGCAGTGGCCTTGCTCGTGGAACGGGCCGGAGCAAAGTTCAAGTCCGGCCGTGACAAGGCCTTGGTGGCCGACGCTCGCATTGCGGGCCGGCGGGTGATCCTCGCCTTTCCAACGACATACATGAACGACAGCGGCCGGGCGGTCGGAGCGTTGATGCGTCGTCACAAGCTGGACCTGCTGACGGAGCCTGCCGACCCTGCACAGCTGATCGTCGTCCACGACGAGCTCGACCTGCCGCCAGGGATCGTTCGCGTCAAAGTCGGTGGTGGTCTCGCGGGCAACAACGGGCTGCGCAGCATCACCCAACATCTGAAGACGCATGACTACGCGCGCGTGCGGATCGGCATCGGCAAGCCGCCCTCCAAAGAACGCGGCGCCGATCACGTGCTGTCGCGATTGCCGAAGGCCGAGCGCGAGCTGCTCGATGTCTCCATCGTTCTTGCGGCCGACGCCGTAGAAGTGCTGCTGGCGGAGGGGCCCGACGCGGCGATGCGCCAGTTCAACGGCGTTTGACCGGTGTCACGCCGCAAACGGTAAGGGCGCCGGAGCGGCACCGGTACCCTCAACTGTCGACATGCCGACTGCCTCGCTCGCCTCGCTCGCCGCACTTCCCAGGCTCCTCCGCGACGACGCCGGGCTGACCCAGGCCTTCGGCAATCCCGCGGCGCTCGTCGCGGTACCGGAATCTGCGCGAGCGGTCGCCATTGCCGCTCTGGCCCAACTCGGGGACCGCAGCCCACTACTCGTTGCGACACCCACGGGCACCGACGCCGGCCAGCTGTACGACGACCTCTGCCAGTTCATGCCGCCCGACTCGGTCGTGCTCTTCCCGGCATGGGAGACGCTTCCCTTCGAACGCATCAGCCCGAGCGTGGAAACGATGGGCCGACGGATGGAGGTGCTGTGGCGCCTGCGCAACGAGCTAACTGAGCAAACGAGTGTTTCCGGCCACCCCGGGAGCGCGGCAAACACTCGTTTGCCGGAAAATCCGAAGGTCCGGATCATCGTTGCCGGCGTGCGGGCCCTGTTGCAGCGGTTGAGCCCCGAGGCGATCGATGTCGAGCCGATCATCGTCCGACCGAACGACGTCATCGACCCGGATGCACTGCTCGAAACGTTGGTCGGGTTCGGCTACCGCCGCGAAGATCTCGTCGAGCACCGAGGCGAGGTTGCCCGACGCGGCGCCATCATCGACGTCTTCCCGTCTACGGCAGATGCGCCGATCCGAATCGACCTGTGGGGAGACGAGGTAGACCGGTTGACCGAGTTCACCGTCAACGACCAACGCAGCACAGATGATCTCGCCGAGGTGCACATCTTCCCGGCACGCGAGCTGCTGCCCAGCGAAGCCGTGCGAACGCGTGCCGCCTCCTTGATCGCCGACGAACCGTGGGGACGAGAGCAATGGGAACGCCTCGCCGAAGGAGCGGTCTTCGATGGGATGGAGAGTTGGCTGCCGTGGCTCGTCGACGGTGACACGCTGATCACCGACTTGCTGCCTCCGTCGGGCAAGGTCGCTCTCATCGAGCCGCGCCGCATGCGCGACCGCGCCAACGACTTGCTCGCAGAAGAAGACGACCTCGCCCGCACACTCGCGTCAACGTGGGCCCGCGACGCCGATCGCAAGTTTCCGCGATTGCACGCCGAGCCCAATCGACTGCTCGACACGACACAGTCGATGTGGACGCTGAGCTCGACGCCGGAAGGTCCTGACGCACCGATGGTGCAGGCCACCGGTTGGGGTCCGGTCGTGGGTGACGGCGAGGGGCTGGCCAAGCGCCTCAACGAGATGATCGCCGACAAGTACCGCGTGGTCGTCGCCGCCGACGGGATCGGCAGCGCCACACGGCTGGCCGAACTGCTGCGCGACCGCGGCCTCGATTTCACCATTGCCACGCCGACAACTGATCTCACCAAGCCGGGCGGATACGTCGTCACCGCTCCCCTGCACCGCGGCTGCTCGTTGCCGGAGGCGAGGCTGGCAATCGTCGCTGAAGGCGACCTCACAGGTCGGCGGCGCACTCACCGCCAACCGCGCCCGCGCAAGCGGCAGGGCCTGGGTTTCTTCGAAGACCTGAAGCCAGGCAACTACGTCGTGCACTATCAACACGGGGTCGGGCGGTACGAGGGCATGGTCAAACGCACGATCGGCGGCACCGAACGCGACTACCTGCTGCTGGCCTACAAGGGTGGCGACAAGCTGTACGTGCCCAGCGACCAGATCGACTCGCTCCGCCAATACGTGGGCGGCGAGGCGCCGACGCTGCATCGCTTGGGTGGCGCCGACTTCGCGAAGGCGAAAGCACGCGTACGGAGCGCTGTGCGCGAGATCGCCCAAGAGCTCGTCGTGCTGTACCAGAAGCGGGTCAATGCCGCCGGCCATGCGTTCGGCAGCGACACCCCGTGGCAGTCCGAGATGGAAGATGGGTTCCCGTACGTCGAGACGCCGGATCAACGAACAGCGATCGACGATGTGAAGGTCGACATGGAGCGCCCCTATCCGATGGACCGCCTGCTGTGCGGCGACGTCGGTTTCGGCAAGACCGAGGTGGCCATCCGCGCCGCCTTCAAGGCGATCCAGGACGGCAAGCAGGTCGCCGTCCTGGCGCCCACGACGCTCCTGGTCACCCAGCACGGCAACACGTTCGCCGATCGCTTCGCCGGTTACCCGATCCGCGTCGAGACGCTCAGCCGCTTCCTGACGAACAAGGAGGCCAAGCGGGTGATCGACGGATTAGCGACTGGTGAGGTCGACATCGTCATCGGCACGCACCGCCTGCTGCAGGAGGGCGTCACCTTCAAAGACCTCGGGCTGCTGATCGTCGACGAAGAGCAGCGGTTCGGCGTGCAGGCAAAAGAGACGATGAAGAAGTTGAAGGTCAATGTCGACGTGCTGACCCTCAGCGCAACACCGATACCCAGAACCCTCGAGATGAGTCTCGTCGGCATCCGCGATCTTTCGTTGCTGCAGACACCACCGGCGGATCGCCAACCGATCCTCACGTTCGTCGGCGAGTACGACGAACGAGTCGCCGTCGAGGCGCTCCGCCGCGAGTTGCTGCGTGAGGGCCAGGTCTTCTGGGTGCACAATCGAGTGAAGACGATCTCGCAGGCCGCCGAACGGCTGCGTGAACTGGTGCCCGAGGCGCGGATCGCGGTTGCCCACGGGCAGATGGACGAGGGGTCGCTGGAACAGATCGTCGTCGACTTCTGGGAGGGCCGCTACGACGTGCTGGTATGCACGACCATCATCGAGAGTGGCATCGACATGCCAACGGTCAACACGTTGGTGGTCGAGCGCGCCGACCTGCTCGGTCTCGGCCAGATGCACCAGCTGCGCGGTCGCGTCGGTCGCAGCGGTTCGCGGGCGTACGCGTATCTCTTCCATCCGCGCGACGCTCGGCTCACCGAAGAGGCGTACGAGAGGTTGCGGACGATCGGCGAGGCAACCGACCTCGGCAGCGGCTTCAAGATCGCCATGCGCGACCTCGAGATCCGCGGCGCCGGCAACCTGCTCGGCGAATCACAGAGTGGGCACATCGCCGCAGTCGGATACGACCTCTACTGCCAGATGGTCACCGAGGCGGTCGGCGAGATGAAGGGCGAACCGCCGAAGGAGCCGAGTGAGCTGAAGCTTGACGTGCCGACCGACGCCTACCTGCCGACCGACTACGTCGCCAAAGAAGAGTCGCGCCTCGAGGCGTATCGCCGTCTCGCCGCCGTCACGTCCGCAGCCGAGGTCGACGACATCCGCACGGAATGGGAGGACCGCTATGGCCCGGTACCCGAGCCAGCGGAGGCGTTGCTGAACGTCGGCTACCTGCGCGCCGAGTGCCACCGTCTCGGCCTGCGCGATGTCTCGATCGCGGCCGGCCAGGCCCGACTCGCGCCGTTGAAATTGAAGACCAGTGCCGAGATGCGTCTGCAACGATTGGCCCGCAATGCCATCTTCAAGACCGATTCGCAGCAACTCGTCGTACCCATACCGCGCCCCGCGGAGCCCGCAGAGTTCCTTGTCGCCTTCCTACGCGAGTTGATACCAGCATGAGACTGCAGATCGCCAAACCTGGCGAGCACGTGGCGCTCGTGGACTGGCCGTTCACCGAGCGGCTCGACGACTGGACCATCCCAGGTCTGTACGAGGTGGCAGGTCTGCACCGACACGTGGTGCGCCTGGTGGAGACGGGCGGCGTCACCTACGTCGTCAAAGAGCTGCCCGACAACTTGGCCGAGCGCGAATGGCGATTACTACGCGAGCTGGGCGACGCCGGTCTTCCCACGGCCGAGGTGGTCGGCGTCGTGACCGAGCGAGAAGACGACGTCGACGGCCTGTTGATCACCCGCAACATCGACTACTCACTGCCATACCGCGTGCTTCTCTCCGGGCGCGGCCTGCACATTCCATATCTCGGCGATCGCGTGCTCGACGCGTTGGCGGGCCTGCTCGTCCGGCTGCATCTGGCCGGATTCTACTGGGGCGATTGTTCGCTCTCCAACACGTTGTTCCGCCGCGATGCCGGAGCATTGAGCGCGTACGTCATCGATGTCGAAACCGGTGAGCGACACCCGTCCCTGTCCGACGGTCAACGTCGACACGACCTGACGATCGCAATCGAGAACGTGGCCGGCGACCTCTCCGACCTGGAGGCAGGCGGACGCCTGGTCGAAGGGATCGATCCGATATCCACAGCGCTGGGGATCGAGACAACGTACGAACGCCTGTGGGTCGAACTGACCGGAACCGACGAGTTCGACGTCAACGAGACCTTCCGGATCGATCACCGCCTGCAGCGGCTGCACGAGCTCGGCTTCGACGCCGCGGAACTGGAGCTGTACACGACCGCCGACGGCTCCAAGCTGCGACTGATCCCGCGTGTCGTCGAGCACGGGTTCCACGGGCAACGGTTGAAGACACTGACTGGTCTGGAGGCCGGAGAGAACCAGGCACGACGTCTTCTCAACGACATCGCCCAGTACCGCGCCGTCATCGAGCAGCAGACGCTCCGCAAGATCCCCGAGACGGTCGCCGCGGCGCGTTGGCTCGACGAACGATTCGAACCGACCATCGATGGAGTGCCGCCCGACCTTGTCGGCAAGTTGCAACCCGCTGAGCTGTATCACCAGGTGCTGGAGCACCTGTGGTTCTTGTCAGAAGAAGCCGGTGGCGACGTCGGTCTCGGCGAAGCTGTCACGTCCTACGTGCGCGACGTACTGTCACCGCTGCCGGACGAGCAGCGTCCGATCGACGGCTTGTTGGACGACGACGAGTGGAGTCTCGAGGACTGGGCCGCCAGCGGATGGACCACCGAGGAGATTCCGGTCACGCCGGTCACTCCGAGCACGCCAACAGAACCATGACAAGTACAGTTCCCGCCGTGAATCGACGTCGTTCGGCCCAGACCGTGATCGCCGCCCTTCTCTCGCTTCTCACTCTGTCATCGTGCGCGACGTTCAACCGCAACGACGTGGCCGCGAAGGTGGGCGACCGCAGCCTGTCATCCAAGACGGTGGAATCGCTCGCCTCCACCGGCGGCGCAGCAGCTACTGGCGACCAGTTGCGCGAACAGCTCACCAAGTGGATCCGCGTCACGGTGCTCGAAGCATCGAACGGCACGGCCGCGCCGTCGACACCGCCGACATCGGCAGACCTCGACAGCCGACTCTCGCAGGCAATCAGCACGATTGCGGGCGACAAGGCGCGAACCACATACGAGTCCGGCCTCAGCGGTAGCCCCGTCATCTGCCTTGCAGCAATCACCGTCAACAACATCGACGATGCCAACAACGTGCTCGCCACAGTGAACAACGGAACCCCATTTGCAGACGCTGCTCGTCAGTTCTCGACGGACACGGTCATCGCCCAAGCCGGTGGGATCGTGAAGGGCCAGGACGGCAGCGAGTGCATCGATCCAGGCACCGTAAACACGGCTGTCACTGCGGCATTGAAGGACGTCCCCGTCGGTCAACCGATCGCCGCTGATCTCAGCACGTTCTCGGCTGTTCTGATGCTCAGGCCGTACGACGAGCTGTTGTCCGAGTCGAAATCGCTGATCGCCAGGGCTGCCGTGCCGCAGGAGCAACTAGACGCCATCGTCGGTGCGGCGAACATCTATGTCGATCCGCGCTACGGCCGATGGGATGCGGCCAGCGGCTCGGTCGTCACACTCGACTCGTGACGCCAGCCGACGACTCGGCGGTCGGGCGCGTCACGATCGTCGGCCTCGGCCCTGGCAGGCCGCAGTTCGTGACGCAGGAGACGCTCGACGCGATCGCGACCGTCGAGCACCGCTTCGTTCGCACCACACAGCATCCGTCGGCGGGGATCGTGACCAATGCGATCTCGTTCGACGACATCTACGAGGCGGCCGACACGTTCGCCGACGTGTACGGCGAGATCACCGAGCGTCTCGTTGCGGCCGCAGCCGAGCACGGCCACATCCTCTACGCGGTTCCTGGGTCACCGCTGGTCCTCGAACGATCCGTGCGGCATCTCTGCAGCGATGATCGTGTTCATTGCACCGTGCTACCGGCCCTCTCGTTCCTCGATGTCGCCTACGCCGCGTTGGGAATCGATCCGGTCGAGGCTCGCGTGCGCTTGATCGACGGTCACGAGTTCGCCACGGCGGCCGCAGGCGACAGCGGACCGATGCTCGTCGCCCACGCACACGCCAACTGGGTGTTGAGCGACATCAAGTTGGCGGTCGAGGGCGCGACCGGCGACGAACCCGTCGTGATCTTGCAGCGGCTGGGGACGCCCGAACAGCAAGTGGTCAACACGACGTGGGCCGAGCTCGACCGCACGGTCGAGGCCGATCATCTGACCTGTATCTACATCCCCCACCTCGGGTCGCCGGTCGGCGCGTCGTTGGTCCGGTTTCACCAACTCGCCAGGACGTTGCGCGAGCAGTGCCCCTGGGATCAGAAGCAGACCCATGCGTCACTCATCAAGTACCTGCTCGAAGAGACCTACGAAGTGGTTGACGCGCTGCAGGCGCTGGATCCCGAGCAGCCATCGACCGATTCGGCACTGATCGAAGAGCTCGGGGATCTGCTGTACCAGATCGAGTTCCACGCCACGATCGCCGAACAGCAGGGCCGCTTCACCATTACTGACGTTGTCGATGCGATTCACGACAAGCTCGTCAGGAGGCACCCTCATGTGTTCGGCTCGGTGGTTGCCGATGATGCTGAGACTGTGGTGGCCAATTGGGACGCGATCAAGCACAAGGAGAAGGGCCGAACCAGCGTGTTCAACGGGATCGCGATGTCGCAACCGTCGCTCGGCTACGCGTATCACGTGCAGCGCAAAGCTGCGAAGGTTGGGTTCGATTGGCCCGACCTGGGCGGGGCATTACCGAAGATCGCAGAGGAGGTCACCGAACTGACCGATGCCGTCGCCGCAGGCGATGCCGGGCGGGTCGATGACGAACTGGGCGACCTGTTGTTCGCCGTCGTCAACGTTGCCCGTCATCTCGATGTGGAACCCGAGGCTGCACTGCGCGTGGCCACCCACAAGTTCCGGCGCAGGTTCGAGGCGGTCGAGAAACTGGCGACGGAGCGCGGGATCGTGATGAGCGACGCCGATCTGGCTGTGCTCGATTCGCTTTGGGACGAGGTCAAGCGAACCGAATGAAGGTCGTGAAGGTCAGGACGTTCAGGACGTTCAGGACGTTCAGGACGTTCCGGACGTTCGGGACGATCAGGACGATCAGGACAGCTAGATCGGTCAGCGGTGCGCCGAGGCCATGAAGGCCGGCAGCTGATTTTCGACCGAGCTGTACCGGTCGCGGGCACACGCCTGGTCGAACGACTGCATGGCACGCCACACTGCGATTGCGGTAGCCATCATCAAGGTGACATCGATCACAACGAGGATGGC
>JANPGV010000017.1:0-5748 GCA_031424145.1 Ilumatobacteraceae bacterium | reverse complement strand
ACGCCGAAGCTGGTCTGCAGCTGGGTCAGCTTGTTCAGGTTGTTGAGCACCACGTTCGCGTTGGCGTCGCGCTTGAGCGAGATGACCAGGTTGGTCTTGCCACCGGACGAACCGTCGTTGACATCGGAGATGCCGTCGAGGTCGCCGGCGTCGACGAGCTCCTGGATCCGGCCCGCGACGGAGTTGCAGCTCGTCTGGTAGGGCAGCTCGGTGACGATGATCTCGTAGCCGCCGCGCTTGGTCTCTTCGATGGTGGCGGACGCGCGCATCTTCACGCTGCCACGACCGGTGCGGTAGGCGTCGATGATGCCGGCCCGACCGAGGATCGATCCGCCCGTCGGGAAATCAGGGCCCTTGACGAACTGCATGAGGTCGTCCGGCGTGGCGTCGGGGTGGTCGATCAGGTGGATCGTCGCGTCGATCACCTCGCCGAGGTTGTGCGGCGGGATGTTGGTGGCCATGCCGACCGCGATGCCCTGGCTGCCGTTGACGAGCAGGTTCGGGAACCGCGCCGGCAGCACGGTCGGCTCTTCACGGCTGCCGTCGTAGGTGGCCGACATGTCGACGGTCTCTTCGTCGATGTCCGACAACAACTGCATGGCCAACGGATGCAGCCGGCACTCGGTGTAGCGGGCTGCTGCCGGACCGAAATCAGGCGACCCGTAGTTGCCATGGAAGTCGATCAGCGTGTGGCGCAATGAGAATGGTTGGGCCATGCGCACCAAGGCGTCGTAGATCGCGCTGTCGCCATGAGGGTGGTACCTGGCCATGGTGTCGCCGGTGACACGGGCTGACTTCACGAAGGGACGGTCGGGCCGGAAGCCCTGCTCTTCCATGTCCCAGATGATCCGACGGTGGACAGGCTTGAGGCCGTCGCGCACATCGGGCAGAGCACGCGACATGATGACCGACATCGCGTAGTCGAGGAAGCTGCGCTCCATCTCGTCTTGCAATGCGACCGGTTGCACGGAGAGCGACGGGTCGTCGTTGATATCGCCGGCGTCGTCGCCTGAGTTGGGGGGGATCGGGGTATCACTCATCAGAAGTCCAGATTTCTTACGTCACGTGCATTTGTCACGATGAAGTTCTTGCGGGATTCGACGTCGTCGCCCATCAATACACTCATCATCTCGTCGGCGAGTGCAGCCTCTTCGACCTCGACCCGCAACAACGTGCGTGTCGCGGCGTCCATGGTGGTCGGCTTGAGCTCTTCCCAGTCCATCTCACCAAGACCCTTCAACCGCTGAAACTCTTTCTTGTGGTTGGGGTGTGCTTCGAGCCAGACGGCCTTGGCCTGATCGTCTTTCAGGTAGATCTTCTCTTTGCCGACGACCGTCGAGAACAGCGGCGGCTGGGCGATGTAGACGTAGCCGGCCTCGACCAGCGGTCGCATCTGCCGGTAGAAAAAGGTCAGCAGCAGAGTGCGGATGTGGCTGCCGTCGACGTCGGCGTCGGCCAGCAGGATCACCTTGTGATAGCGGGCCTTGGAGGAGTCGAACTCTTCGCCGACGCCACCACCGATGGCGGTGATGAGGTTTTGAATTTCGTTGTTCTTCAACATCTTGTCGAGTCGAGAACGCTCGACGTTGAGGATCTTGCCGCGGATGGGCAGCAGCGCCTGCGTGCGCGGATCGCGAGCGTTGAGTGCGGAGCCGCCGGCGGAATCGCCCTCGACGATGAACAGCTCGCTCTCATCAGGGTTCCCGCTGCTGCAGTCCTTCAACTTGTCGGGCATGCCCGCGCCGGTGAGCGCGGTCTTGCGCCGGATTGCATTGCGGGCGTTCTTGGCAGCTACCCGGGCCTGCGCGGCAGCCTGTGCCTTCTTGACCAGTCGATTGGCCTCGGCGGGATTCTCCTCGAGCCATTCGGCAAGGCGCTCGTTGGTCGCCTTCTGCACGAAGGACCGCATGGGGACATTGCCGAGCTTGGCCTTCGTCTGCCCCTCGAACTGCGGGTCGCGCAGCTTGACCGACACGATCGCCGTGATGCCTTCGCGAATGTCTTCGCCGAGGAGGTTCTCCTCTTTCTCCTTGAGAAGGTTCTTCGAACGCGCGTACTTGTTGACCACGCTCGTCAGAGCAGTCTTGAAACCCTCGACATGCATGCCACCTTCGATGGTCGAGATGCCGTTGGCATAGCCGTGGATGCCCTCGTAGTAACCGGTGTTCCACTGGATGGCGATGTCGAGCGTTTGGTTCTCGGTCTCGTCCTCGTCTTCGAAGTGGGCGACCTTCGAGAACAGCGCCTCTTTCGACGCGTTGAGGTGCTTGACGAAGTCGACGATGCCGCCCTTGTACTGGAAGGTCTGCTCGAACTCCCGCTCGGGACGCTCGTCGCGGAAGATGATCTCCAGCCCCTTGTTGAGGAAGGCCATCGTCTGCAAACGCTCGAGCACGGTGCGTGCAACGAACTCGGTGCCCTCGGCGAGGAACACAGTGGGATCCGGCCAGAACGAGACCGACGTGCCGTTCTTGCGAGAGAGTGGGCCGCGTGCCGGGGTGTCGCCAACGACGGCGAGCTTGCCCTGCGGCTTGCCGCCCTTCGCGTACTCCTGTTGGTAGCGCTTGCCACCTTTGTCGATCTCGATGAACAACCGCTCGCTGAGCGCGTTGACCACGCTGACGCCAACGCCATGGAGACCGCCGGACACCTTGTACCCGTTACCGCCGAACTTGCCGCCGGCGTGCAACACGGTGAGCACGACCTCGACTGCGCTCTTGCCCTTGTGCGGGCCCGAGGGATAGGGATCGACCGGAACGCCACGCCCGTTGTCGTCGACGCGGACGCCGCCGTCGGCCATCAGCGTGACCGCGATGCGCGTGCAGAAACCCGCCATCGCCTCGTCGACCGCGTTGTCGACGACTTCCCAAATCAGGTGATGGAGACCTGCCAGACCGGTGGATCCGATGTACATTCCCGGCCGTTTTCTGACAGGGTCGAGACCTTCCAAAACCTGGATGTCTTTCGCTGCGTAATCGGCTGTTGGTTTGTTGGTGTCGAACGACACGCGCACCTCAATCTATCGGCAGGAAAAGCACGCTTGACCTGCGGTTCTATTGGCGACCAACGAGCTGGCTTCCTGCGCCTCAGCTGCTGTCGCGATCGCTTGTCATCCTATCGGAAGGGTGTGACACAAAGGTGGCAATCGCGGCACGATCAGCGCTCACGAAGAAGGCCCGTTGGGGGTGGTCGCGACGCGTATCCCGCGGTCGCTCATCGACCCTTCACTCGCACCTCGACGGTCTCGATTGTGGCACCGGCGACTTCGAGCAATCGTTGCTTCAATGTTGCCTCCAAGAAGCGTAACTGTGTGGCCCACGCCGGGTCGTCGACTTCGACCACGAGCTTCGTGCCGTCGAGCTTGATCGGCTTGACGTGCGCAGCGATGGCATCGCCCACGGCTTCGACCCAGCGTCCGAACACTCCTCCCATCTGCCTGGCCGTCTGATCAGACGGGTCGGCGGACCCTGCCGTCGACGCCGATTCGTTCCGCAATGACCGAATGACCGAGTTGAGACTGTCGCCGATGGGCAGCGGTTCACGACTCATGACATCACCATGCCAGCTTCGATGCGCACAATCGCGTCAGGGTGCGCTGCTTCGGGAAGAACTCCTGCTGTCGTCAGCACGACTTGACCGACCGGAAGGTGGCGAAGCAGGGCCTCGCATCGCCCGGGGTCCAATTCGCTCAACACATCGTCGAGCACGAGCACTGGTGCACTGCCGGCCTTCTCGGTGACCAATCGATGGGCTCCCAATCGCAGTGCAAGTGCCAACGTGCGCTGCTCACCCTGGGAAGCATGTGTGCGCGCCGGCATCCCGTGAATGAACAACTCGAGATCATCCCGGTGCGGTCCGACGCTCGACACACCTCGTCGCACATCGTCCGCGCGTGCTTCAGCCAACGCAACTGACAGTCCGCGCTGGCGCCAAGTGGGCTCATAGCGCAGCTCGATGCTCGTCGAGCGATCGGCCAGTTGCTCGTAGGACTCTTGGACGAACGGGCTGAGACGGGCCACCAGCACGGCTCTGGCGTGACCGAACTGATCGCCGACGTCAGCCATCTTCGAGTCCCATACATCGAGTGTCATGGCTGCCTCGTCGTTGAGGCGTCCGGCGACCTGCTTGAGCAACGTGTTGCGTTGCTTGACAACACGATCGAGCTCCAATCGCAGCGCGTCGTACTTCAATGCCAACGCAACCAGCACGTCATCGAGGAACCGGCGCCGGCCGGCCGGGCCCTCCTTCACAATGGCCAGATCGTCGGGCGAGAACACCGTCACGCGCATCACACCGAGGAGATCGCGCGACCGCCCGAGCTTCTGCCGGTTCACCAGCACACGGTTGCGCCCGTTGCGGGCCAGTTCCAGCTCGACGAGCATCTCCCGCCCGTCGTCGTGCACCACCGTCGAACGGACCACCGCCGAATCGGCGCCGACACGGATCAGTGCGTCGAGGGGAGCACCACGGAAGCTGTCGAGCGTGGCCAGGTACGCCATGGCCTCGGCCAAGTTCGTCTTGCCCTGCCCGTTGAGCCCGACGACCGCGGTCGTGCCCGGATGAAAGTCGAAGGAGGCATTCGCGTAGTTCCGAAAATCCACGAGCTCCAAACGCGAGACGATCATGGCGCTGCGACGACCGGCGTTTGGAGTGTGAGGACCCGTATATGGTCCCGCGGCTCCAAACGCCGGTCGACTGAGGCGGCGAGGGAAGCGCCAGCGACGAGCCGCAAAGCGGCGCGAGGAGAAAGCGAAGCGGACGACGAGCCCGCCACCATCACGGCACGCGGACGGGCATCAACAGGTACAGGTAGTCGTCGGTGCCGACTCCGCGGACGACGGCGGGCTTCAACGAGTCGAGCGTTGACAGCGTGACCGAGTCCGACGAGCAGGCTTCGACGCCAGCGGCAAAGTACTCGGGGTTGAATGCAACTGTCAGCTCCGTGCCTTCGAAGGTGGCGTCGAGCTCTTCCGATGCGTTACCGACGTCCTGTGTGATGGCGGTCAGGCGAAGCGTGTCGCCGCCCATCGCCAGGCGAACCGGCGTGGCATCACGAGCAAGGATCTTGACGCGGCGAATTGCCTCGAGCAACGGCTCGCGTTCGACCGTGAGAGTGTTGGGATGACTGGGCGGGATGAGCTGGCGATAGTTGGGGAACTCGCCCTCGATCAGCCGGGTCGACAATCGAGTTCCCCCGACTTCGAAGGTTGCATCGCGATCTCCCAACCGCATCGTCAGTTCTTCTCCGCCGCCGACCAAGCGTTGCAACTCGTTGAGGGCGCGCCCGGGCACGAGTACCTTTTGGTCGGCGCCGAGGACCGGATGATCGGCGAGGTCTCGAACCGCGAGACGATACGAATCGGTCGCCACCATTCGTAACCCGCCGTTCTCCGCCGTGAGGAGGACACCGGTGAGGATCGGTCTGGCTTCATCGGTGCTGGCGGCCCGAACGACCTGGCGCAACGCCTCACCAAACGCAGCAGCCGGCAAGGTGACCGACGAAGTGGTCGGAGTGGCCAGCTTCGGATAGTCGTCGAGCGACAGCGGCCGCACACTGAACTGCGATCGGCCGCCACTGATGTTGACTTCATCGCCCTCGACGACGACTTCGACTTTGCCGGCACCCATCGAACGAACGATGTCGGCGACGAGCCGGGCCGGAAGCACGACACCTCCGTCACCATCGCCACCAACGGCCAGCGTCAATTGGATCGTCAGATCAAGGTCCGTACCGGTGATGGTCAACTG
>JANPGV010000016.1:0-8932 GCA_031424145.1 Ilumatobacteraceae bacterium | reverse complement strand
ACGCGACGCGCCGATGGAAAGGCGCCCCGGAGATGCTCGAACGGCTGGCCCAGGCCAGCATCGGCCACATCGTTCGTCCCACTGAAGATCTGCGCTTGCCCATCGGCGCGCGCACCGTGGTCATCTCGGCGTCGGAGCTCTCGTCGTGGGTCGAAGAAGCGCTCCACGGTGTAACTCCGGTGAACCGGCGGCGAGACGGGTTGAAGGGCTTGGTCCAGCGTGAGTTGCTGCGACGAACCGATCGGGACGACTTGTGGGAACGCTCACCCGAGCTGCGCTCAGCCGTAGCCAAGGCTTGGCCAATCCAGCAACCTGTCCGGTTGGTCGACAAGCTGCTGCTGGGGCCTTCCGGCAAGCGCCGCCGATGGTCCGTCGCCGACCAGTTCCTCGTCGACGAGGCCAACTCGATGCTGAACGGAACTCCCTTCACGTTCGGCCATGTCATCGTCGACGAGGCCCAGGATCATTCCGCGGTCTCACTGCGTGTGATCGGACGGCGGAGCCCTCAGGGCTCGATGACGATCCTCGGCGACCTTGCGCAGTCGACGACGCCCGCAGGACAGCAGGACTGGAACGAAGCCCTATCACACATCAGCGCAGCAGCGGCCGAGGTCGCGGTGCTGACCATCGGGTACCGCGTGCCCGGTCCGATCCTCGATGCCGCGAACCGGTTGCTGCCGTTCACCGGGGTGTCCAGCGAGCCGAGCCGCAGTGTGCGTCTGGAAGGCGCGCCGCCGACCGTCCGGGTGGTCGAGCCGTCGCAGTTGTTCGACGCCCTAGCCGATGAGGTCGCGGCCGTGCGGCACCGGCACCACAACACCGGCGTCGTCGCGCCCGGCGCGATCCACGAGGCGATTGGTGTTGCGTTGGCCGCTCACGGTCTCCGCCTCGTCCACCACGTCCACGACTTGGGCTACGGCGACGTCCCCGTGTTCACCGCCGAGGCTGTGAAGGGTCTGGAGTTCGACGGTGTCGTGGTCGTCAATGCGCACCAGATCTTCGACGGTTCAGCGCTCGGGGCACGACTGCTCTACGTAGCCATGACGCGTGCCGTGCAGGTACTGCACCTGATCGGCGATGCTCCGCCGCCCCCCGAGTTGGGCCTGTCAGGGTCAAGCAGCGAAAACGGACGCGCCGCGTAGCACGGTATTGGCGAGGTCCATCGGCCCCTCGACCTCGGCATCGAGGTCTGCTGGGGCGATTCGCTGCGCGGCCAAGCGGCAGAAATCGAGGGCCGTGGCGAAATCGGCCCTCGCCGCAGCGCTGACTGCCGACTGCGTCATCGCCAGGTGATCGTCTTCGAGGGCGTTGTCGATCTCGCGATCTCACAAGCCGAGTTGACGACCGAAGTGCGGTCGATCTCGGTCAGATGGGCGACGAGTTGACTGACCGTCCAGCCGTAGGGCTCGACGATCTCGTTGCCGTGGGCTTGGGCAAGACCTGAGTTGAATCCTGGTGTTCCTGTTGTCCGGCCTCACGTGAGGCCTTCAAGGAGGCCGGCCAACTTGCTGAGCCCGAGTCGCAGGCGCGACTTCGCAGTGCCTTCGGGGATGCCGAGGCGTTCCGCTACCTGGCGGAACGTGCAGCCGCCGAAATAGGCCAACAGAACAGCCTGTCGTTGCTGCTCCGGCAGGGATGAGACGGCGGCGCGAACGCGTTCGGCTGTTTGCGAGCGTTCGATATCGTCACTGATCTCCAACAGATCGAGATTCGACGCGTCGTGACCGACTCTGTTCTCGCGTGCATTTCGTCGCGAGTCGCGGCGTACCTCGTCGACCGAGCGCCGATGGGCGAGTGCGCCCAGAAAGGCACGCAGGCTGCCACGTTCGGCGTCGAATCGATCGGGGTTCTGCCACAAGTAGACGAAGACCTCCTGAGTGATCTCCTCGGCATGTGCCGTCGACGCGGTGACGCGTCGGGCGAGGCCGTAGACCAATGGGGAGTACCGCTCATAGACCGTCTGCAGGGCGCGATCGTCGCCGACGGCGATGCGCGCCACGAGACTGACGTCGGTGGGACCGGTCAGCGACACGGTGTTCACGGGCCGAACGATAGTCATCGTCATGTCTCCTTTTGGTGGCTACACCGGGACTTTGCGCAGCACGGTGTCGGTCGAGCTTCCGGTTCTGATCCTGGCCCGAGTTCTGGCGAGATCTGCGTACGGTGCTGTCCGTGGCGCGGCGGACCACTCAGGCGCTCGTAGCCCTGCTTGCGTAGGCTGTCGGACAGCTGTTCTACGGATCAAAACGGTTCGCAACGCCCTCATCGGACCAGCGAGTGCAGTCGGACCTGATAGTGATGGTCACGATGATGGCCGTTGCCCTAGGCGCGTTGATGATCTATGTATTCGTCGTGCCTCCTTTGCGCACCTTCGTGCTCGACGTCAACACGGTTGTAGCCGTAGCAATCTCATTCGTTGCTGCTGCTCGTCGTCTCGATCAGTTGCGACAAACTTTCGAGGTGATCTGATCGTGTGTGGCATCTTTGGGGTCGTTGGTGCCGGAGGGATCGATGGGCGTCGCTTCGTTGACGCGCTGAACACCCTCGAGCGACGAGGTCCGGATGACACGGGTGTTGCCTTGCTCGGTCTCGATGGGGCCAGGCTGGCGTCCGTCGAGGCTCCGCCCGATCGCCGAGCCGCGCTGGTCGCGGGTAATCTGGGCGACCGGTGGACGACAGCGATCGGCTTCCGACGCCTCTCAATCATCGACTTGTCCTCGGCGGGGCACCAGCCCATGGCCACCAGCGACAAACGATACTGGATGGTGTACAACGGCGAGCTCTACAACTATGTCGAGCTCCGCGCCGAACTCGAACAGACGGGGCGCCGCTTCGCGACCAGCTCCGACAGCGAGGTCGTGCTTCAGGCATACGCGCATTGGGGCGAGGCGTGCTTCGAACGCTTCGTCGGTATGTGGGCGTTGGCGATCGTCGACACCTATCGGCGAGTTCTGATGCTCAGCCGAGATCCGTTCGGCATCAAGCCGTTGTACGTTTCAACCGGATCGGGACCGCTGATGTTCGCGAGCGACATTCGGCCGCTCCTAAGCTTCGGTGGAGTCAACAGCCGCAGGATCGACGCTGAGGTCGCTCATCGGTACCTCGTCTGCAGTGCGATGCCCGGCGACGACAGTTCGTTTGTGGCAGGCGTGTGTCAGATCGCGGCTGGGTCTACGATCGAGTACTCGCTCGATCGACCCGGGGATGGGCGAACACTGCTGACCCGGCCTAGCTTGCCCATGCCTGCCGAGCATCTCTCGGCCAGCGACGCCGCTGAACAGCTTCGATCGATGTTCCTCGATTCGGTCCGTCTGCACCTCAGATCCGATGTGCCCGTGGGCGCGGCGCTTTCCGGTGGCATCGATTCATCCGGAATCGTCACGGCGATGCGCCGTATCGCTGGCGACCAGCTTGATCTGCGGACATTCAGCTATTCGGCCGATCTCGAAGTCATCGATGAATCGGCGTTCAAACAACTCGTTGCCGGTCAGGTAGGCGCGCTTCACCACGTCGTGCGCATCGGCAAAGGCGACTTTGCGTGCGACCTCGACCGGCTGATCGAGTGCCAGTGCGAGCCGTTCCGTGGGCCGAGCGTGTATGCCCAGTATCGGGTTTTTCAGCTGGCCCGCGAAAGCGGTGTCATCGTCATGCTCGACGGCCAAGGTGCCGACGAGCTGTTCGGCGGCTACATCCCATTTGTCGCGTTGCGCGTAGTGGCACTTCTGCGTCAAGGCAGGGTGCTCAAGGCTACGCGCTTGCTGCGGGGTGCTCGACGGGTGTGTAGCACCCCTGGTTCGAAGATTCCCCTCGAGTTCTACGTGGCAAATCGCTTGGCCCCATCACGCGTCGAGGATATGGCGCGACGTCGGCGACACGCGACGGCCGACGCGAGATGGCTACTGCCCATGGACTCGGGAACCGAAGCCAGGTCACCTAGGAGCGCGCTTCGTCAGGGTGTGCGCGGGGAGGCCGAGCTCGAGACATGGACAACTAGCTTGCCTGAGCTGCTTCGATACGAGGACCGCAACTCGATGGCGCATTCGCTCGAGAGTCGCGTACCGTTCCTGACACGCCAACTGGCGCTGTTTGCCCTTTCACTACCGGATCACCTGCTCGTCGACGACGGAGGGCGCACCAAGGCCGTGCTCCGAGACGCGCTCGTCGGGCTGGTGCCGCAGGTGGTGCTCGACCGAAGGGAGAAGGTCGGTTTCCAGCCTCCCGACGCCTCGTGGTTCGAGGCGTGCGACAGCTGGACGGAGCACGCACTCGACGCTGGATCAAGGCTGACTGGGTTGCCGATCGACGTTTCCGCGTTGAGCGTCACCGTCAAAGAACGTCACCGTGCGGGGCAGCCGGCGCTCGACGGCCACCTGTTCCGGGCGCTGTGCCTGCTCCGCTGGGCAACGCTGAACAACCTGACCTGACTGCCAGCTCACTTTGCGGCGAGCGGACCATTAGGTCGCTCGACACCAAGCAACAATCAGTGGCGTCTCCGTCAGTCCAGGGCCAGCGTGGCAAGGTCGTTCAGGGTTTGCTCGGCTGCCGCAACGTCGCCGCCGATGTCTGCGCCGAGCTCTCCCATCGGCATGCGGTTCGCCACCCGCCGACAGAATGCGACCGCGTCGATCACGACTTCGGCGATCTCGTCGGCGGAGGCGGGCCATACCCCGCCGCCCGGACCGGTCAGCACCAGGCGAAGACGATCACCACCCAGCCGCTCGACGGCGGGCATCACGGTTCGGGTCATCATCCACAACCGGTCGGAGTCGGGTTCGACGCGCCCGAGACCAGCGGCACGCCGCAGGTCGTTGTCGTGGGTCCACAGCTCGAAGATCCGCACGACCAGGAGGAGCTCCATGTCTGCGTCGATCGTTCCGAGTTGAGAGAGGTGAGTCGTCAGGATCGCGCTGGCGCGTGCGAACTCGGTTGCTGCGTCGCCAGGGCTGGACGATGCTCCGGCTGTGATCGCCTCACGGGTTGACTCGATGTGGTCCGTCGAAGCGGAGGTGATGGCGGTGGACGTCGCCAAGCCGAGCCGCGCGGCCATCACTTGCTGGGTTCCGATGAGGTGCCCGACCAGTTCGCCGACGGTGAGTCCATTCACCGCGGGTCGGTCCCAATCCTGCGCAGTCAACACCGCCAAGGTTTGCAGGATGTCGTCGGTCGCACGCGAGAAAGCGGCAACGTCGTCGTCGGTCGGTGGCGACTGCATGGGTTGCGCGGGGCGTGCAGCCAAGGCTGAAAGGAGCACCGCCGATGCTGCGTTGGACGGTGGCCGCTCGACGAGCGAAGCAAGGAGTGCGCCGAGTTCGGGGGGTAGGTCTTCGCTTGTCACAGGGTGCCTTCGACAGATTACGGACGTCCCTATTCGTCGCCGAACCTCACACGGATCACCGCGACCTCACGGATGTTGTATCGAACCTGCTTCCAGCTATGGTCGGCCTGCCGGAAGAATGAGATGGGGGTTCTGCTGTGAAGACCAAGGCCGCGATCCTGTGGGAACGCAACACACCGTGGAGCGTCGAAGAGATCGACCTCGATCCACCCAAGACGGGTGAGGTGTTGGTGAAGCTCGCGGCCAGCGGGATGTGCCACAGCGACGAGCACATCGTCACCGGCGATCTCGCCGGAGCGACGGCCGAACCGCCGTGCATCGGCGGCCACGAAGGCGCCGGCGTGGTGGAAGAGGTCGGCCCCGGCGTCTTCTCGGTGGCGCCCGGCGACCACGTCGTGTTCGGTTTCGTACCCGCCTGCGGCCGTTGTCCCAGCTGTGCGTCCGGCCACAGCAACCTGTGCGACCTCGGGGCCGTCACCGCCACGGGCATGCAGATATCCGACGGCACCAGCCGTCACCACGCCCGCGGGCAGGACATTCGTCTCGGCATCGGTGCTCTCGGCACGTTCGCCCATCACACCGTCGTCAACGAGGCCAGCTGCATCAAGATCGACAAGGACATCCCACTGAATCGTGCCTGCCTGATGGGATGCGGTGTCGTCACCGGTTGGGGCTCGGCGGTCTATGCGGCCGGTGTGCAGCCGGGCGACACTGTGGCCGTCGTCGGGATCGGTGGTATCGGCGCCAACGCCGTGCAGGGAGCGAAGCTTGCGGGTGCCCGCGTCATAGCCGCGATCGATCCGGTCGAGTTCAAGCGCGAGAAGGCGATGGAGTTCGGTGCGACCCACACCCATGCGTCGATCGATGAAGCAATCGGTGCCATGCCCGAGACGACGTGGAACCGCGGATTCGACAAGGTGATCATGACGATGGGCGTCGGCAGCGGCGATGCGTTGGGTCAGGCATTCTGGCTCGGTGGCAAGCGCAGCAAGATCGTCGTGACCAACATTCACCCGACGACGGAGACGACCATCGCCGTGCCGGCCATCTTCCTCACCGTCTTCGAGAAGCAGCTGATCGGTTCTTTGTTCGGCTCGGCAAATCCACGAAAGGACATCCCGAAGCTGCTCGAGCTCTACACACAAGGTCAGCTCGATCTCGACGGCTTGGTCACACGTACCTACCCCCTCGAGGGGATCAACGACGGTTACGCCGACATGTACGCAGGCAAGAACATCCGCGGCGTGCTGGAATTCGTGTAAGGGATGGCTGACGCCGCCGCTCTCGTCGCGCGTGTCCTGCGCCGCGTCGTCGGAAGAGAGCGAGAGGTCGAACTGGTCGTAGCCGCCTTGGCTGCCGATCGGCACGTGATGCTCGAAGGTCCGCCCGGCACCGGCAAGAGCACGTTGCTCCGCGCGGTTGCCGACGAGCTAGGGATCGGCTTCGAGTTCGTCGAGGGCAATGCGGAACTGACGCCTGCTCGGCTGGTCGGCCACTTCGACCCTGCCAGAGTCCTTGCCGACGGCTACGACCCCGACGTGTTCGTCGACGGGCCGCTCGTGTCGGCCATGCGCGATGGCTCGCTGCTGTACATCGAGGAGATCAACCGGATCCCCGAAGAGACGCTCAACGTGCTGATCACGGTGATGAGTGAGCGCGAGTTGCACGTGCCGCGGCTCGGCAGGGTCGTCGCCGAACCGGGGTTCCGACTGGTTGCTGCGATGAACCCGTTCGACGCGATCGGCACCGCACGGATCAGTAGCGCGATCTACGACCGCGTCTGCCGCGTGTGCCTCGAGTACCAGTCCGCGGTCGACGAAGGCGCGATCGTCGCAACTCTCGTCTCGCCTGCCCCTGATCCGGTGTGGCTCGCCAAGGTGGTCGAGGTCGTGCGCCGCACGCGAACGCACCCCGACGTGCGCATCGGCTCGTCCGTTCGTGGCGCGATCGATGTGGCCGCGGTCGCAGCTTCGCTGGCCCCGCTGCGCGCCTCGTCGCCGACGTCTTTTGCCGTCGGTCTCGACAGTGCGATCGTCGCCTTGTCCGGCAGGGTGCGCCTGCGCGAAGGATTGACACGAACTGCGGAATCGATCGTCACCGAGCTCTGGTACGAGGTGTTCGAAGAGCGCGATGCCGACACATCGGGAAAAGCGATAGCCCCACTCGGGGCAAAGCCCCCAGTCACCTAGCCCGCGAGGGTGAGGAGGCTGACGCCGCGATCGCCGAGTCCCGTCGACGCACCACTTCGCGACGCGAGCTCGCCCGCAACCCACGCTTCGAACAGGTGTCGCCCGAAGTGGGCGAGCTCGACGAGCTCGCCGTGGAACGCGGCCTGGTCGAAGCCCCCGACGAGGTGTTGGGACTGCTCGCCGATCTCGTCGGCGCGACGGATTCACGCCTGCGCGACCTGGCCAGACGAGTTGCTGCGCGACTGTTTCTGGATCTGGCCCGACGCGGCGCGGCGGCGCGGCGCGGCGTCGGCAGGATCACCGACCAACCGTATCGACCCGATGGCGGCGATCTCGATGTCGACGCCAGCTTCGATGCGATTGCGGAAGCGGCGGCAGCCCGTGCCGCGGTCGATGTCGAGAGGTTGCGGGTGCGCTCGTGGAGCACGCCCGACACTGCACTGTGCTTGCTCGTCGACCGCAGCGGTTCGATGGGCGGCAAGCCGTTGGCAGCGGCCGCGATCGCTGCGGCAGCCGTGGCGATGCGCAGCCCGCGCAGCTACAGCGTTCTCGTCTTCGGCAAAGAGGTCCTCGCGGTGAAAGGCCAGAACGCCGATACGTCCAACGATCGTGTGGTCAACGACGTGCTGTCGTTGCGCGGCCACGGCACGACCGATCTCGCGGGTGCCTTACGAGCTGCCGGCGAGCAGTTGAGCCGTAGCACGGCGGCGCGCAAGATCGTGATCCTTCTCAGCGATTGCCGGGCCACGGTCGAAGGCGACGCCGTTGGCGCTGCTGTATCGCTGCCCGAGCTCGTGATCGTCGCGCCAGAACAGGACTGCGATGAAGCGATCAGCTTTGCCAATCAGTGTGGAGCGAGGATCGCTACGAGTGCGGGTCCGTCCAGCGTCGCCGAAGCGTTGGCAACGGTTCTCGAACGCTGATCAGCACTCGACGGCCGGGTCGGGGACGATCGCCGAGCTCGGCGCGTTCGACAGAGGCGCTGTATCGGCCGTCGCAGCCGCAATGGTCGTGACGGTCGCGGCCGTCGGTGTTGGGGTCGCTGTTGTGGTCGGTGTTGTGCTCGATGGCGGGACCGACGTGATCCCCGGGGGCACGGAGGATTTCACCGATGTCGTCGTGTGCGGAAGCGACGATGTCGTCGACGTCTCCGCGAACAGCTGCTCGGGTGCGTCGGCCAGAGGAGCGGTGCCGCGGAAGATGTTGAGGATCGCCTGCATGTTCTCGGAGTCCTTGTGCCAGATCAGCACGGCCGCACCGCCGACGTTCTTCCCCGTCGCCTCGATCTGGTAGGTGCGGATGCCCGAGGCCGTGACCTTGCGCACGACACCCACGAACTCGATCATCTTGTCGATCGTCATTCCAGTGTCGATGACCAGGTCGTCGCGGTACGACGCGTAGAGACTGG
>JANPGV010000015.1:0-1764 GCA_031424145.1 Ilumatobacteraceae bacterium | reverse complement strand
GCCTTGCCCGACAACGCCACGATCTGTCTCGTCGGTTGGCCCGACCTGATCGGCGAGGCTCTTCTGCGCCGGGGCGACTCCACAGTCCTCGCGATCGACACGGACGACGACGGAATGGGAAGCGCAGCATTCGTGCGGCGGCTGCAGCATGCCGACGTGGACGCGGAGATCGTGCCGGCAGCAGGCCTTTCCGCGGCCGTGCTGTCCAGTGATCTCGTCGTCATCGAGGCCTTGGCCGCCTCCGAATTGGAACTGTTGGCGACATCGGCGTCGCGTGCGCTTGCGTCCGTCGGCTATTGCGCCGAGATTCCGGTTTGGGCGGTGATCGGTCGAGGGCGCCGCCTGCCGACACCGCTGTTCGACGCGATGCGGCAACGGCAGGACGACACGCTTCTGCCGTGGGAGTCGTCGACCGAGGTCGTGCCCCTTGGCTTGACGAACTGGGTGGTCGGCCCAGCAGGCGTGGTCGGTACCGCGGAGTCTGCTCTCGAGCCGGAATGCCCGATGTCGTACGAGCTGCTCCGCTCCAGCGCCATGTGACCACGGCCAGTATTGTCACACCGTGCCCAGCAAGCGCTCGCAGATACACATGACTGACGACGAGGTGCGGGCCTACCTCGAATCCGAACGTGTTCTCAACATCGCCACGCTCGGCCCGACGGGCCACCCGCACATGGTCGCGATGTGGTACGCGATGGTCGGAGGAAACGCGGTGTTCTGGACCTTCGGAAAGAGTCAGAAGGTCGTCAATCTGCGACGTGATCCTCGAATGACCGGCTTGGTCGAGAGCGGCGACACTTATGACCACCTTCGTGGTGTCGAAATTCGCGGACGTGGTGTGATCGTCGATGAATACGACGATGTCCTCGAGATCGGCAAAGCGGTCGGCGTCAAGTACAACGGCCCTTCAGCGCTCGGCGAATCGGCGCTCCCGTTCCTCGAAGCTCAGGCAGCCAAACGGGTAGGCGTCGTCTTCGAGATCGAACAGATTGTCAGCTGGGACCACACGAAGCTTGCCGGTGGCTATTAGCCACACAACGTTCAACGATCCTGTTTGGGTGGATCGAAGCCCAGGCATGCGTTGATGGCGGCGCGGGCAACCTCTGCGCGAACTTCCATGACGAAGATCCGGCCCATGGGTTCGCGGGCAGCGAAGCGCAGCATCGAGGTGTGATCCTCCGCCATCGTCGCCGGGATCTCGTTCTCCCACAGATCGTGCAACGCCAACTGGCACTGCCACAGGGGCAGCCAGGCGACCTCGACGACATGGTCTTCTCGCGGCGAACGCGGGTCCGCCGCGCCGAACAACCAGGAACGAACTCCCATCGATCGATGCCCGCCTATCGATGTCCGCGCCGCGAACCGGACCCACCGGCTGCTCCGGCGAGCTGGTTGCCGATTCGCTGGTGGTCGGCATCGATCAGTCCAACGGTGACACGCAGATGCGGTGCATCCTGGCGGACCTGGAACGGCTCTCCCGGCGCCGCGCCGACTCCCTGCGCAGCAAGCGTGACCAACGCCGAACGCTCATCGGCGACCATCATCCACAAGTTGATGCCGTCGGTCCCTGTGACGCCGACATCGCGCGATTCGAGCACCGCTGCGACCAACTGCCTGCGTCGGGCGTACTCGGATCGTGCACGAGCGACCGCCTCGATCGTCGGTTCGTCGTCGAGCATCTCCAACAGGACGGCCTGCAGGATGCGGCTGCTCCAGCCCGGGCCGAGCAGTCGACGGTTGGCGACAGCGGTGACGACGTCGCCG
>JANPGV010000014.1:0-2331 GCA_031424145.1 Ilumatobacteraceae bacterium | reverse complement strand
CCCAGGGATCGGAGCGATCCTGCCGATGCTGACGCAGATGATGTGCGTCGGTGTGTACGACATCGACAAGGTCAAGTTCGCGACCCGCTCGGTCGTCACCAACACCACGACGGTCGGCGCCTACCGCGGCGCCGGTCGACCCGAAGCGACACAGCTGATCGAGCGCGTCATCGATGTCGCCGCGCACAAGATCGGGATGGATCCGGCCGAGCTGCGCCGGCGCAACTTCATCCAGCCCGACGCGTTCCCGATGACCACCAACACCGGCGCGGCCTATGACTCCGGTGAGTACGAAAAGGCACTGGACGCAGTCCTGGCCGCATCAGGCTACAAGGAGCTCCGCGCCGAGCAGGCCCGTCGTCGCAAGGCCAACGATCCGATCGCGCTCGGCATCGGCGTGTCGTCATACGTCGAAGTAACGGCTCCGGTCGGTCTGCACATCGAGTTCGGCGCCACCGAGATCCACGACGACGGCACGGCAAGTGTGTTTGCCGGAACCAGCGTGCACGGTCAGGGGCATCACACGGCGTTCGCCATGCTTGCATCCGAGGTCCTCGGCATCCCGATGGATCAGATCAAACTCGTCAACTCCGACACCGATCGAGTGCCACGCGGGTCGGGAACGTTGGGCTCGCGTTCGCTGCAGACTGCCGGCTCGGCCATCTTCTTGGCCTCCACCGAGGTGTTGAATCGAGCCCAGAAGATTGCTGCCCACCTGCTCGAGGCTGCAGCAGAGGACATGGTCGCCGAAGCCGGTTCGCTCCACGTTGCCGGCACCCCGGCGAAGTCGATTTCCTGGGCTGAGCTCGCCGTCGCCTCCCGCGATGCCGCCAAGCTGCCCGAGGGGCTCGACCCCGATGTCCTTCGTCACGAGCTCGACTTCGACGGCACCAACTCGACGTTCCCGTTCGGTGCACATGTGTCCGTCGTCGAAGTTGATACTGAGACGGGCAAGGTCGTGATGCTTCGGCACGTCGCAGTCGACGATTGCGGTCGAATCCTCAATCCGTTGCTGGTCTCGGGTCAGCAGCACGGTGGAATCGCCCAGGGTGCGGCCCAGGCGTTGTACGAGTGGGTTCGCTACGACGAGGACGGCAACCCGATGACGTCCACTCTCTTGGACTACACCGTGCCATCGGCCGCTGAACTACCCAGCTTCGAGACGTCGAACACCCAAACCGACAGCCCGCGAAATCCGCTGGGCGCGAAGGGCATCGGCGAGTCGGGAACCATCGGCTCGACCCCCGCGATTCAGAACGCTGTGGTCGATGCGCTCTCGCATCTCGGTGTCGTCCACATCGACATGCCCTGCACGCCGGAGCGTGTGTGGGACGCCATCAACGCCGTCTGACTGGCGGGGGCGCCCGCCGCGTTCCGCAGATCAGGTGTGAGTCAGATGTTGTATCTCCTGACGACACAGCCGACTCACACCGGCTTCGGTTGAGCCACGGCGTCGTGGCAGACGTGAGCCACATCGTGCTGCCGTAGCTGATGACGCGCCGACGAAGCGGCAAGGTCATCTGTTCTAGCGGTCGTCGTCGGTCCCGATCCCCATCCGGCTGGATGGAGCGGTGGGCTTCGGCTGGCGCGGTTCGCGTACTCCACCTGGTGGGTCGTCGGGGGTTTCGCCGCGAGACTCGACAATGTTCAACTTCACCGACTCAATTCCGAGAGCCTCGCCGAGAGCTCGCAGTATCGAATCGGCGGTGACCCCTCGGCGACCGATGAGCAGACCTGGGTGTTGGGACCACACGGTGACGATGCCGCTGACGGCATCGATGTCGAGCCGTTCGAAATCGACCCCCGGAGCGTGTCTATTGAATGCCTTCGCCGGATGAATCGGTCTACGTCCTTCTGTCCGCGAACGTACTCCGCATCGTGGGCATTGGCTATCGCAGCGCCCGCCAGACGTCCGACGTGCTGCGCGAATCAGAGGTCGCCGGAGCGTTGCAGTACGACGAGCGCTCCCCAGCCGGGCAGCAATGGGATCCAGAAGGTCGCCACACGAAACAGGATGACGGCGGCGACCGCGGTGACGCTCGCCATTCCCGCTGAGGTCAGTCCGGCGATCAGGGTCGCTTCGACGGCTCCGATCCCGCCGGGGGTGGGGGCGACCGAGGACACCACTGAGCCAACGAGGTAGACGAGAGCGACCGAAGTGAACGCCGGGCCGGCGCCGAACGCGGACACTGCAACGGCCAATGCGAGGATGTACCCCATCGTGATGGCGAGCGAGCCGCCGAACAACTCGATCATCTTGCCGGGTTGGCGGGCGATCTCACTGACGCTGGCGAGCGAGCGCTTCGTAGCCGGCAACACCCGAGTGGTGAG
>JANPGV010000013.1:0-5524 GCA_031424145.1 Ilumatobacteraceae bacterium | reverse complement strand
TCGGCATCGACCGCCAGGCAGATGTCCTTCAGCTCGTCGACCTTGCCCTTGCCGATGAACCAGGTGTGGTCAGGTGTGTCGCGACGTTGCACGAGACGGCCGGCTTCGTCTGCGCCAGCAGTGTCGATCAGCAGCGCCAGTTCGTCGAGACTGGCCTCGGTGTCGGCGTCGTTGCCGCCGGGCAATATGACGCCCACCAAGACGATCTGTTCGCGCTTGGTGCGCTCGATCAGCGTTGCGCCGAGTGCTTCGTTGTAAGGCGTCGACATGATTTCCTTGCTGCACCTGCCTTCAGATGTGAACCGTGATGGAGCCGACGAACTGCGCCGGACCGACGAGGGTGACATGCCCCAGTTGGGGATCGTGCAAACGTACCTTTGCATCTCCGCCATCCATGTGCACGGTGATTTCTTCGAGCTCGGCCGGAACGAACCCCCACGATCGCGCTGCCCAGGCGCTTGCGCACGCACCGGTGCCGCAGGCCTCGGTGATGCCTGCGCCGCGTTCATGCACGCGCATCGTGATGGCATGTGGTTCGGGACCGGCTTCGACGACTTCGAGGTTGATGTCCGGAACGAGCATGCCGAGCGTCAGCAGATCGACGACGGTCACGTCTTCGACACCAACAACGGCGTGCGGGTTTCCGACACTCAGGTGGCTGACCGGCCGCAATGGGTCGGTAGCGACGCGGTGCCATCCCTCGGGCTCGTCGATGGGCACAACCGAACCCATGTCAACAGAAGCTTCGATCACGTCAGGATCGTCAGTGGCGTACAGCGTGACCAGCCGCTGGCCGGCGTCGGTAAAGATGCACTGACGGTCGAGGTCGCCGCGGCGGCGCGACAACGCCTGTGCGAAACAGCGAATGCCATTACCGCTCATCTCGGCGCGGGACCCGTCGGAGTTGTACAGCGCCATCCGTGCCGCGTACCCGATCTCGCTCTCCCCGATCAGCAACCCGTCGGCCCCGATGCCTCGCCGGCGGTCACACAATCGCCTCGCCAACGCAGGCAGGTCTTCGACGTGCGGATGAAATGCAACCAGGAAGTCGTTGCCCAATCCGTGATGCTTCGTCAGTTGGAGCTCTGCCATGCACTTTCCAAGACCGGGAGCGCTGCGGCCACCGGATCGCCGTCGATATCGATCCAGCGTATGCGCGGGTCGCGACGGAACCACCGCTCTTGGCGCACTGCGAACTGCCGGGTACGGGTGATGATCGTGTCGATCGCTGCTTCCAACGACGTGATGCCGTCGAGGTGGTCGAACAACTCCTTGTATCCGAGCGCTTGTCGTGCCGTGCGCGACACGCGTCCGCCGTCGAGCGACGCAACCTCGTCAACCAAGCCTGCGTCGATCATCGCGTGAACGCGACGGGCGATCCGTCCGGCCAGCAGCGGCCGCGGCCAACGCAGCCCGATCTGGAGGAACGGCACTGGCGGAAAGGTGTCGACTCCGGGGCCGAACGAGCTGAATGGCCTCCCGCTGCCGATGGTGACCTCGAGGGCTCGCACCACGCGGCGAGCGTTGGTCGGCTCCATCTTGGCGGCCGCGGCAGGATCGAGCCCGACCAGCTCGCGGTGCAGCGCCTCCACGCCCTCATCGGCGATCCGTTGGTCCAAGCGGCTGCGAACTTCCGGCCATCGCCCCGGCATGTCCATCGGGTCGGTGACGCTGCGCAGGTACAAACCGGTGCCGGCGACAAGGACGGCGCGGTGTCGACGACCGGCGATCTCGAACATGGCTTGGTGGGCCGCAACGGCGTAGTCCGTCACCGTGAACTCGTCGGCCGCGTCGACGAGATCGACACAGTGATGCGGGACCGCGACCCGCTCCATCATCGACGGTTTAGCGGTGCCGATGTCCATGCGCCGGTAGACCTGCATCGCGTCGGCGACGACCAGTTCGGCGTCGGGGTGCCGACCGGCCAAGGCCATCGCAACGTCACTCTTACCGGACGCAGTCGGCCCGAGGATGACCAGTGGAAGGGCGGCAGTCACCCGGCGAGAACGGCAATGCGCCGCTTGTGCACCGGCTCGGCTAGCACCTCGACGAAACGGCCGACGAGGTGGTGCGGCGCAGCGCGGGTGATCTCGACGGTCGCGTAGGCGCCGGCTCGCAACGGCTGCGGTGGCGTGAAGTGCACGAGCTTGTTCTGACGCGTTCGGCCCGACAACACCGCCGGGTCCTTCTTGCTAGGCCCCTCGACGAGAACCTCCTCGACTCGTCCGACGCGCGCCTGGTGCTTGGCCAGCGCGCTGCGCTCGACCACAACGCGCAATCTCTGAAAGCGCTCAGCGGCGACACCGGGATCGATGAATTGACTGGTCATCTCGGCCGCCTCGGTTCCAGGGCGCGGTGAGAAGATGAAGGTGTAGGCGTAGTCGTACTGCGCGGTGGCAGCGACCTCGAGCGTGGCTGCGAAGTCATCGTCGGTCTCACCCGGGAACCCGACGATGATGTCGGTCGAGACTGCAAGATCGGAAACGGCGGCGCGGCCTGCAGCCAGTCGTTCGAGGTAGCGCTGCGCGGTGTAGCCGCGGTGCATTGCTGCCAGGACGCGATCGCTTCCGGACTGCAACGGATAATGCAGGTGCTCGCACACGGCAGGAGTCACCGCAATCGCCTCGAAGGTCTCGGCGCGCATGTCCTTGGGGTGCGGACTGGTGAAGCGCACTCGACGAATGCCGTCGACCGAACCGACGGCGGCGAGCAACTCTGCGAACATCGGTCGGAGCCGCGCCTCGCGGTCCCCCGCTTGGCGCGACGCCCGCCGCAGGTCGCGACCGTAGCTGTTGACGTTCTGACCGAGCAGTGTGATCTCGCTGACGCCTTCGACAGCGAGCCGGCTGACTTCGGCCACCACATCCGCGAATGGGCGACTGATCTCGGCGCCGCGCACCGCCGGCACGATGCAAAAGGCGCAGGAGTTGTCGCAGCCGATCTGAATCGTGACCCAGGCGTTGTACGTGGTCTCGCGGCGCGCAGGAAGGGCGCTGGGAAACATCGCCTGGTCGTCGAGCACCGCCTCGTCGAGGATCTCGGTGATCGGCCCCACGTGGCGGGCATTGTCGATGAGCTCGGCCGTGCGGTGCACGTTGTGCGTTCCGAGCACGACATCGACGAACGGTGCCTTGTGCTGGACCAGGTCTCGGTCCTTCTGAGCCAGGCACCCGGCAACGACGATCTGACGACCCTCGCGCTGCTCCTTCCAAGGCTTCAGCCAACCGAGTGTTCCGTACAGCTTGTTGTCGGCGTTCTCGCGGATGCAGCAGGTGTTGAGCACGACCACATCGGCATCGGCCTGATCGGCGACCGCGACGTAGCCATCGTCTTCGAGCAAACCGGCAATTCGCTCGCTGTCGTGCTCGTTCATCTGGCACCCGAAGGTGTGGACGATGTAGCCGCGGGTCACGGGCGAAAGGCTATCGGTGCGCTCTCGGCTCAGGTAGGGAGTTGCATCGAGCCGTCGGGCATGAGCGTGAACCCGGGATTGTGGGCGAGCTCCCACAGATGGCCGTCGAGGTCGGCGACGTAGCCCGAATAGCCACCCCAGAACGCACGGTGCGGTTGCTTGACCATGGTGCCGCCGCACGACAACCACTCTGTGGCCACCCGGTCGACCTCAGCCTCGGACTCGAGGTTGATCGCCAGAGATACTCCGCGAAAACCGGTGCCTTCCGAGGAGACGTTGGCATCATCGGCGAGCGCCTGCCGGCCGAAGACCGACAGAGCCATCCCGCCGAGCTGGAAGAAGGACACATCGTCGTTCGAGGCGCTGGACTTTCGCCAACCCAGAGCCTCGAAGAACGATGTTGCCCGCGCCACGTCGGCCACGCCGAGCGTGACCAACGTAAGGCGAGCGGGAACCGACACTGGTCTGTTCAGTCGATCGTGATCGGCTCTTCGTCGGCCGGTGTGAACTCGGGGGTGTCGGTGTCTTGGCCACCGAGGCCGGCCTCGACACGCACCTTCTCGGACACCTCGACCATGATCTCGGGATTTTCTGCCAAGAAGCTCTTCGCGTTCTCACGACCCTGGCCGAGTTGCTCGCCCTCGTACGTGAACCAGGCACCGGACTTCTTGATGATGCCCATGTCGACGGCGATGTCGAGCAGGGTGCCTTCGCGGCTGATGCCCTTGCCGTACATGATGTCGAACTCGGCCTGACGGAACGGCGGCGCGACCTTGTTCTTGACGACCTTGACTCGTGTGCGGTTGCCGACGATCTCGGCACCATCTTTGAAGCTCTCGATGCGACGGATGTCGAGCCGTACCGACGAGTAGAACTTCAGTGCCCGGCCGCCGGGGGTGGTCTCGGGGGAGTTGTGGACCATTACGCCATCGACGAAGTAGTTGTGCGTGCCGCCTACTTCGATATCGAAGCGATGCATACTGCGCGTCGGCGGCTTGACGGTGATGCTGAGGATGGGCATCGGCGCCAGCATCTGACGCACCGGTGCGAACACCGGCTCGACGGCGAAGCGACCCTGGAACCGCTCGAGCAGTTTGTACTGCATGCTCGGATGCACGAACGGGGCGATCAGCGCCTGCAGCTTGGCGGTCTCGTCCTTGGCGAACACGAGCGTGGCCACTTGCTTCGCCCCGCGCAGCGCGAGCGTCGCATTGATACCCCACGTGTCGGCGAGGTAGTCGCGCAGCCGGACCTGTGTGTCGGCAGACATCGCCTCGACGCAGATCTCGGATCGACCGCTGCCGTCTGCGGTACGGGCTTGGAGACCCTTGGAGCGATTCTGGAAACCAGCGTCGTCCATGTACCAGACGGCCAATGACAGTGGCGTGAGCTGCTTCAGGTAGTCGTGGCTGAGCACCTTCTTGCCGGCGACGTACACCGCCTCGCGCAACTCGGCGAGCTCCGGCAGCGGCTGGCAATCGAAGAAGACCGCACCCTTGGCATTCACATGGCGAGAGACATTGATGTTGGCGAACAGCGATGCCTTCCAATCGCCGTACTCGGCCTGCTTGGCACCATGACCCCAGCGGAACCTGGCGCCATTGCCGCTGCGCGTGGGTGACAGGGCACCATCGCCCATCAACCCGCCAAGCAGTACCTGCCACTGCATGTCGCTGAGGTAATGCGGCACTGACTGCATGACCCGATCGCCTACGACCAGTTCGCCGGCCGCACGCCAACCACCGGGTGTCGAAATCATGTGGTTCTCGGTGGCGGCGAACTGGGCTGCGCCGTTGCCACCACCACGTGCGATCTTGAACTGCAGGAACTGATCGGCTACGCCATTGTCGAACCAATTGGTGATCGGCATGGGCACCATGCGGTCGAGCTTCGGGTCGTACGAAAGCACCTCGACCGGCATGCGACTATTGACGATCTTGCCGATCTTCTCCTGCGTGCCATCGGCCAACGTGACCCGAGTGGAGTAGTTGAAGCAGCCGAACATGACGCCGATCTTCTCGCGCAACTGGTTGATGAAGATGGCGATGGTGTTGGTGCGGCTGAGGTTGGCGGTGAGCTTGCGCAGTGCCTGGCTCATCAACCTGGCCTGCA
>JANPGV010000012.1:0-18854 GCA_031424145.1 Ilumatobacteraceae bacterium | reverse complement strand
TGTCGTGTCGATCGCGGTCGCGCCGGCGGCAACCATCGCCGCCAGGGCGGCAGCGCAGTCGCTGACCCGGTATCCGACATGGTGCAGCCCTTCACCGCGCTTCTCGATCGACTTGGCGATCGGTGAGTCCGGCCTGGTTGCAGCTGTCAGCTGGATGTAGCTGTCTGCCACTTTGATCAAGGCCTCTTCGACGCCGTCGCTCTCGACGATCTCGCGGTGGTGGACCTTGGCGCCCAGTGCGCGTCGGTAGTAGTCGATAGCCGCGTCGAGGTCGCGGACGGCGATGGCGATGTGGTCGATCTCGGTCAGCAGCATCGAATCAGTGAATCAGATGACGGGCACGGTGCGGTGCCGCGGGAGGGCGGGTGTATCGGACCACTACCCTTGAACGCCGTGGGGAACAGAAGCAGAAGCAGCTACTGGCGCGCAACATTTGTTGCAGCAGCGATGATCGCGCTCAGCGCCTGCAATCCCAACCGCTTCGTCAGCGGCTGGGTTCCGTACTGGAACGCTCCACAGGGACGGCTCGGGTTCACAGCAGCAAGCTCGATGTTCACCGACATATCACCGTTCTTCTTCTCCGCCCTGCCCGATGGCACCATCGCCAACGTCGGCTCCGCGACCGAGCTCACGAAGACGGTCCAGGCTGCGCAGGCGCGGGGCATCAAGGTCCTGCCGTCGATCACTGACGGCAGCGGTAAATGGATCATGGCCACCGTGATCCTCGCCAACACCACCAGCCGCACTCAGCACGTGCAGAACATCGTCAACCTCGTGGTGTCGAGCGGTTTCGATGGCATCGATCTCGACTACGAGGGCTTTGCGTTCACGGATGGAACACCGTCCTGGCCGACCACGCAGCCGGTGTGGGTCGCGTTCGTCAACGAACTGGCAGCAGCGCTGCACGCCCAGGGCAAGCTGCTCTCAGTCACCATCCCGCCGACGTGGCTGGAAGTCAACGTGGTGCGCGGGTATCCCGTCTACGCACCCCATGAGATCGGCCTGGTTGCTGACCGGGTCAGGCTGATGGTCTACGACTGGAGCGTGGGTTCTCCGGGCCCGATTTCACCCATGTCATGGGTCGACCTCGTCATCGCCTACAACTCGCCTCTCATTGACCACAACAAGTTGCAACTCGGCATACCGGTCTACGGCCGCAATTGGGGACGAAAGGTCAACGCCACGGAGTTCTGCCCTGACGGAGCGCTGAAGACGAGCAGCGTCCAGCTGGACAACATGCAAGCCCTGATCGACGCGCACGGGGCAACGCCGGTGCGCGACAACGCGGGGGAGATGACGTTCGCGTACGACGTTGTCGCCACCGGCTATAGCACGACACCCATTCCAGCACCGCCGTACGTGCCGCCGGCACGCGTCGTTCCAACTCTCGCCAACTCGGCGACGGGTGACAGCGGGTTGCAACCAGCACTGCGATTGACACCGCCGACCGTTCAACTGTCGTGCACGGTTCGTCATTTCGTGCACTACCCCGACGCGGCGACCATCCAACTGCACGCTCAGGCCGCGCTCACCGCCGGCTGGTCCGGTGTAGTGCTGTGGGCGCTGGGGTACGAGACCGCAGATGTGTACGAGGCTTTGGGGAGCACGACACCCTGAGTGTGGGAGTTCCCCATTCAGCTCAGGGATGTCTACGCTCGACACCAGCAATATTGAAGAACGGAGCCCGTCATGGCAGGGTCGTACATCATCGCCGGAGCACGCACGCCGATCGGGAAGCTCGGCGGAGCGCTCGCTTCACTGAGTGCCGCCGAGCTCGGTGGGGCGGCGATCAGAGCCGCCTTGGAGCGTGCAGGCGTGGCACCTGAAGAGGTCGAGCACGTCTTGATGGGCCAGGTCCTGATGGCCGGGCAGGGTCAGGTGCCGTCACGTCAGGCTGCCGTCAAGGCCGGCATCCCGATGAGTGTGCCGAGCGTCAACATCAACAAGGTATGCCTTTCCGGTCTCAACACGATCTACCTCGCTGACCAGATGATCGCAGCCGGCGATGCCGACATCGTGATCGCGGGTGGGATGGAGAGCATGACCAATGCTCCATACCTCGCTGCCGGTGCTCGCAGCGGATATCGCTTCGGCAACGCCGAGCTGGCCGACGCAATCATCAAAGACGGCCTGTGGTGCGCGTTCGACGCGTGCCTGATGGGCGAAGGCACCGAGCGCTACGCCGCCGGGACGATCACGCGCGAACAGCAGGACCAACTAGCGGTCAAGTCCAACGAGCGCGCCGCCAACGCGATCAAAGACGGTCGCTTCGCCGAGGAGGTGGTGCCAGTCAGCATCCCGCAGAGACGCGGCGAGCCGATGCTCGTCGAGACCGATGAAGGAGTGCGGCCCGGCACCACGATGGAATCGCTCGCTGCGTTGAAGCCCGCCTTCGACAAAGAGGGCACGATCACCGCGGCAAACGCATCACAGATCAGCGACGGCGGGTGCGCGCTGGTGATGATGAGCGAACGTGCGCTCAATGGGCGCGGTGTCTCGCCGTTGGGTCAAGTCGTCGGCTATGGGATGGTCGCCGGGCCCGACAACACGTCGTTGCTGCATCAGCCGAGTGGGGCGATCGGAGCGGCACTCTCACGCGCCGGCCTCGCGATCGACGACATCGATCTGTTCGAGATCAACGAAGCCTTCGCCGCGGTCGCGATCGCCTCGATGACCGACCTCGGCATCACCGACGACGTCGTCAACGTCAACGGCGGGGCGATCGCTCTCGGCCATCCGATCGGCATGAGCGGAAATCGTCTTGCCCTCACGCTGCTGCACGAGCTTCGCCGTCGTGGCGGCGGCTTGGGTGCCGCCGCCCTGTGCGGTGGAGGTGGTCAGGGCGACGCGTTACTTGTTCGTAGCGTTTGAAACCGAAGTTCGTCGAGTAGTAGTGGGCCGAACACTATTCGTAGAAAATGCTTGACATCTGGGCCATTTCGCCGTAATCTAACCGTCACATAAGCGTCAGTGACACCGTCCCGTTGCCGACGTTAGTTCTGGGGTACCGCCTCTGGAGCTGGCCCGTCCGCCCGCTACCAGGTCCAGAGTGGTACCCCAGCCTATTTTTCCGACCAGGTCGGTTGTCGGCGCCGCAGTTCAGCGGTCTGCACTCATGCGGTGAGTTCGCGACGGCCTTCGAGCGCTCGGCCGAGCGTCAATTCGTCGGCGTATTCCAGGTCGCCACCGACCGGCAATCCACTGGCAATCCGAGTCACTCGGACACCGAACGGACGGAGCATCCTTGCCAGATACAACGCCGTCACTTCTCCCTCGGTGTTCGGGTTGGTGCAGACGATCACTTCCTGCACGCCCTCAGGCTCGAGGCGGGCGAACAGTTCTTTCATCTTCAACTGTTCAGGCCCGATGCCGTCGAGCGGGCTCATGGCGCCGAGCAGCACGTGATACCGGCCGCGGAACTCGCCGGTCTTTTCGATCGACACGATGTCGCGTGATTCCTCGACGACACAGAGAGTCGTCGCGTCGCGCCGGTCGTCGAGACAGATTGGACACAGATCGCCGTCGGCGAAGTTCCAACAACGCACGCAGAACCGCACGCGCGCTTTCGCATCGGTGATGGAATTGGCCAGGCGGCTGACATCCTCGGCTGGAAGTTTGAGGAGATGGAACGCGATGCGTTGCGCCGACTTCGGGCCGATACCGGGAAGGCGGCCGAGCTCATCGATGAGGGCTTGCACCGGTTGGGTGTAGACGGCCGCCATCAGGTTCGCTCGTCGATGATCTCGGAGCCGGGGAACGCCTGCGTCAGCCGATCGATCGGGGAGATGATGGCATCGGGCGGGACGTCGACGAGATCAGCAGTATCGACGTCTTCGTCGGCTTGCGCAGGCTCGACCCGCTTCAGGTGCACGACGTTGTTGTCGTCGTGTGTTGCGTGATCGACCACAAGCGAAAGTGGAATTTGTCGACCTGCTGCTGCGGCCAGGGCGCGCTCGACCTCGAGTCGGTACTCCTCGGCGCGCACGCGATGCGGCTCGCCCGCAAAGCTGATGACAAGTGCACCGTCCGACATGCCGCCGACCTGTGCACCCATGTAGATCGCCTTGGTCATCCCACGCAACGCAGGGCGCACCTTGGTCTCGAACAACGACGGGATCTGATCGTCGGCGATCGATGCCGCTGTGGCCCCGGGCGGCGCAGGCTTGTCGGCCGATTGCGACGGATGGGTACCGGGCGTCGCGGAAGCGGGCGTGGGTGAGCCGGAGGTGGCGGGCGCCGTGTCGCGTCGGGCGCGGCCGCCGATGGTTGCCCGGCCGGTGGGATCGGTGGGCACGGGCTTGGCCGGCGCGGCCGCAGCCGTTCCGGAAGCGACGGACTGTTCGAGCCGCTCGAGCCGTGACATCAGGCTGTGTAGGTCGGCGCCGGCTGCGTCGTGGGTCAACTGCACCAACGCGACCTCGAGCAGCAACCGCGGGTCGGGTGCGTGACGCATCTCGACGAGCATCTCGCCCAGACGTTCCATGGCTCGAACGATCGTTGCGGCTCCGAGGCGGACAGCCTGCGACGAAACCTCGGCTTCGCGTTGTGCGGACAACTGGACCAGCTCGGGTGCCATCAAGGCCAGGAAGCAGTCGCGAAGATGACGGATGATCTCTTCGGTGAGAGTGCGAGGATCGCGACCCTGCATGATCGCGTGCGCCACCCCGGCTCGCGCCCGGCCGGGGTCGTGCTCGCTGAACGCCTCGACGAACTCATCGAGCGGAGTTGCCTCGGGTGCGTCGCCCCCGCTGGCGGCGACGAGCTCGAGAGCGGAGATGGTGTCGCGTGCTGACCCGCCGCCCTGTTGCAAAACGGCCTGCACCGCGGCGTCGGTGACTTCGATGCCCGCATCGGCTGCCAGCCACCTGATGTGCTCCTCGAGTACATCCATCGGCAGGAGGTGGAACTGCAGGTGTTGCGCTCGGCTGCGGATGGTATCGCTGACCTTTTGCGGGTCGGTCGTCGCGAGGACGAACACGACGTGCGGCGGCGGCTCCTCGAGCGTCTTCAACAAGGCGGCCTCGGCAGCCTTCGAGAGCATGTGCACCTCGTCGAGGATGTACACCTTGTGGCGGCCGGGTGTGCCGAGCGAGGCCTTCTCGATGAGGTCGCGCATCGCGTCGACACCGTTGTTGCTGGCGGCGTCGAGCTCGTGCACGTCGTAGCTCGTGCCACGCTCCACCGCGAGGCACGAATCGCACTCACAGCACGGTTCGCCATCCACCGGACGTTCACAGTTCAACACCTTGGCGAGAATTCGCGCCGATGTGGTCTTACCGGTGCCACGCGGGCCCGAGAACAGATAGGCCTGCCCCTCGCGTTGGTTGATCACCGCGTTGCGGAGAGCACGCACCACGTGCTCCTGGCCGCGAACCTCGCTGAACCGGCGTGGCCGGTAGCGGCGGTAGAGCGACTGTGTAGCCATTGATGTCGAGCCTACTCAGGGGGGTGCGACATACGGCTCCCGCTGTTGGGGTGGCGACAGTGGCTTCCGCCCATCCTCTAGCGTGAGCTACCAGCATGGATAGGACCTCCCCGCCCGCTCGCGCCGTCCGTCGCGCCCTTCGTTTTGGCTTCGCAGCCCTGGTCGGCATCGCCGTCGCCGGTGCGGTCGCTGTCACACAGGTCGAGGCCGCGGACAACACATTGGTTTCATCGTCTCCGGCGGCCGGCGCGACCGTCGACACCTCGCCGCCATCATTGTTGTTGACATTCGCCAACCCACTCGGGGCGACCAACACGGTCGAGGTCGTCTGCAACGGCGCACCGATCGCTGTCGGCACGCCGCAGGTGGGGGTGGACGGACTGACACTCAGCGTCTCCATCCCGAACGCACTTCCGAAGGGCGAGTGCGCGATCTCATGGCTGGTCACTCAACCCGACGGACAGAGTGGCGGAAGCTCGACGTTCTTGTTCACGATCGCCAACGACACCGCCCCCACCCTGGCCACGATCGGCACGAGTCCGGTCGTCGGATCGACACCCGCAACGGGGTCGACGGTCGCTCCTGTCGTTCCATCGTCGGCGGCCGACACACCAACACCCGAATCGGGCTCGGGTGGCCCGCTCGGTCTTTCACGGCTGCTGATCTCGCTTGGCGTCGCCGTGTTGTTCGGCTCGTTCGTGCTGATAGCCACGGCGTGGCCCGAAGGTGTCGAGTACATCCTGACGGTGCGGTTCCTGCGCTCGGCCTGGTTGTTGACGTTGGCCTTCGCAATCTTCAACGCAGCGTGCGTCGCAGCACGTATCAGCGGCAAGGGAATCGGAAGCTCGCTGTCGCCGAGCGCGTGGGGCACCCTCACCGATACGACACCCGGCATCGCCGCGCTGGCTCGCGTCATCTTCGTGTTCCTCACCGGTTGGGTCGTCATGCGACCCGAACGGGTCATCGACCCCGCAACGCAGTTGCCGGCGCTGGCTCTCCCGGGTCTCGCCGTGGCGACGCTCGGGTTCAGCCGCAGCGGGGGCCAACTCGCGTTCCTCGGCTACGCCGCCGGCATTGCCCACGCGTTGGCTATGGCGGTGTGGCTCGGTGGTTTGATCCTCTTGGCCCGAGTCGTGTTGGCGGGGCCGGGAGAGGAGGATCTCGTCCACGCAGTTCGAGGTTTTGCAAGGATCTCCACGCCTGCGTTGGCGGTCACGATCTTCACCGGATTCATTCAGATGTACCGCCTCGATTGGGGGGAGATCTTCACCAGCAGCCACGGTCGAGTCCTGTTCTTGAAATCCATCGCCGTCGGGGTGATGGTCTTTCTCGGTGTCGCCGCCCGCCAGTTCATCAAGGAGCGGGTCGCCAGGGTCGATGCGATGACCGGTCAGCTTGCTATTCGTCTTCGTCGCGCTGTCGGCATCGAAGCCGTGTGCGGCATCGTCGTGCTGGCCCTCACTGCATGGATGCTGTCGCTCGCGCCGCCGAAGGTCGCGGCGACTTCCAGCCCCACCAAGGGGCTGGCGGCAAGTTTGCAGATAACGAATGACGCTGCCGACGTGACGGTCAAGTTCAGCGCAGTCGTCGGTCCGAACGCGGTACGCGTCGAGGTCGACAAGCCAACGACGGGGATTGCCGGTCTTGCGATCGACTTCAGCCCACCAACGGGAACGACAGTCCCGGCTGTAACCCTGAACGTTCCGCTGACTGTTGCCGGCGTAGCCGTGCTGCCGGTCGAACAGGGAATCCCGCTCAGCTCGCCGGGAGTGTGGACGGTAACGGTGCGATTCGGTAACACCCCGATTGGATCCAAGACGGTGCTGATCACTGACGGCACCAGCGCGTCGTCAGGAAACTCGCCGCCGGTTACGTCGGGTCCGTAGCGCCGCGCCCGACAACTGACGCGAACGCGACGGGGTCGGCTACCTCGAGCTGGTCGTAGCGGCATGATTCGGGCAGGCGGTCGGGCCGCCATCGCAGGAACTGCGAGCCGTGCCGGAAGCGACCTTCCTGCAACTGACCGAACGTCACCTCGGCGACGCGCTCGATGCGCAACGGGACCCAGCTGAGGTCCTTGCCGGCGTTCCAACGACTGCCGCCGCCTGGCATTCGTGTGCCCGAATCCTCGGCACGAACCGCCCACTCCGCCCATTCACGCCACGGATGAATTTCCACTGCGTCGTGCGTCAGCGGTTCGAGCTCTGCCAGCAACTCGGCGCGCCGCTTGACGCTGAACGAGGCGACCACGCCGACATGGTTGAGATCACCCTTGTCGTCGTACAAGCCGAGCAGCAGCGACCCGACCCCGTTGCCGTCCTTGTGGATGCGGTATCCGGCGATCACGCAATCGGCGGTGCGTTGATGCTTGACCTTGACGAGGGTGCGCTTGTCGGGTGTGTACGGGTCGATGAGCCGCTTCGCCACGACGCCGTCGAGACCGGCACCCTCGAACTCTTCGAACCAGCGATTGGCCACAGCCGCATCCGTCGTGGATGGGCACAAATAGACGGGCGGCTCGGCCGACGCGAGTTGCTCGGATAGTGCGTGGTGCCGGTCCGCCAACGGGCGATCCAAGAACGAGTCGTCATCGAGTGCGAGAAGGTCGAAGGCGACGAACGACGCAGGAGTCTCCGCGGCCAACCGACGAACCCGTGACTCGGCCGGATGGATCCGTTGCAGCAGAGCATCGAAGTCGAGACCGCGATCGTCTGTCGACGGCACGACGATCTCGCCGTCGACGACGCATCGCTTCGGCAGCGACGCCAGAAGCGGCTCGACAAGCTCGGGGAAGTAGCGGGTGAACGGCCGCTCGTTGCGGCTTGCCAGTTCGATCTCGTCACCGTCGCGAAAGACGATGCACCGGAACCCGTCCCACTTCGGCTCGTAGAGCCAGCCCTCGCCTGTGGGGATGTCGGTCGCAGCTTTGGCGAGCATCGGCGACAGCGGTGGTGTGATCGGCAGCGTCATCGGCTCAAGCTTGCCAGGGAACCAGACGCACCGTCACGACCGTCCAACGACACAAGCAGTCAGTTGCGCCTAGAGAGAGGTTCCCCATGAGCACACGTTGGATAGGTCCAGTTGTCGGAGGTGCAGTTGTCGGCATGTTGGCCGTTGGCGTGGCGGGTTGGATCGGACGCGACGATCCGAAGACCTCGGTTGCCTCACCAAAGCCGGTACCCGCTGCCGGGTCGATCGTCAGCTCGATCACCGTGAACGGGGAGGGCAAGATCAAGGTCAAGCCCGATACGGCGTCGGTGAACGTCGGCGTTCAGGCCATCGCACCCACCGCGACCGAGGCGCTGAGCCAGGCGAACTCCAGCGCCACCGCGTTGATCGCTGCGTTGAAGGCGGCCGGCATCAGCGACAACGACATCGCCACCTCGGGTCTGTCGATCTATCCGCAATACGGCAATGCGGCGAACGTCATCACGGGATACCAGGCTTCCAACAGCGTCACCGTGATCGTGCGCGACATCAATCAGACCGGCCCGGTGATCGATGCGGCCGCCGCTGCGGCCGGTGATCACATCACGATCGGTGGGGTGTCGTTCTACGTCGACGACACCGAAGCACTGATCGGCGCCGCCAGGGCCGATGCCATCAACAACGCCAAGAAGCGTGCCGGCGAGTACGCCGCCGCAGCCGGTGTCTCCGTCGGCAGCGTCATTCAGATCAGTGAGGTCGCGATCAACAACCCGGTGCCGCAGTTCTACGCCGCAGCGGCATCCGCCGACATGGGTGCAGGGGCGTCGACTCCGATCCAGCCCGGTACGCAAGATCTCACGGTTTCGGTGACGGTCGTCTATCAGCTCACATAACGCACGCCCCGGTCATCGAAGTAGCGTGGGCTTCAATGAGCAATCCGATGGACGCCAAGCTCGAAGATCTCCGAGAGCGCCGAGATCAGGCTTACCATGCCGGTTCGCCGCGATCGGTCGAACGCCAGCACGAGAAAGGCAAGATGCTGGCCCGCGAGCGACTCGACGTCTTCCTCGACCCGGGGAGCTTTCACGAGCTCGACCTCCTCGCTCGCCACCGAGCCCACGCCGCGGGACTCGAGGAGCGGCCGTACACCGATGGTGTGATCACGGGTTGGGGCACGGTCGACGGTCGCAAGGTGTTCGTGTTCAGCCAGGACTTCACCGTCTTCGGTGGCGCGCTCGGCGAGGTCTTCGCCGAGAAGATCCACAAGATGATGGACCTCGCACTCAAGGTCGGCGCGCCGGTCATCGGCCTCAACGACGGCGCTGGTGCCCGCATCCAAGAAGGTGTCGTCTCGTTGGCAAGCTACGGCGGGATCTTCTACCGAAACGTTCTGTCGAGCGGGGTCGTGCCGCAGATCTCGGTCATTCTGGGGCCGTGCGCAGGTGGGGCGGTGTACAGCCCGGCGATGACCGACTTCATCTTCATGGTCCGCGAGTCGAGCCACATGTTCATCACCGGACCTGACGTCGTCAAGACCGTGACGGGCGAAGAAGTGACCTTGGAGGAGCTCGGTGGGGCGATGAGTCACGCTTCGAAGAGCGGTGTCGCCACGTTCGTGTCTCCCGATGAGAAGTCGTGCCTCGAAGACGTTCGCTTTCTGCTCGGGTTCCTGCCTTCGAACAACCTCGAGGAGCCACCTCACGTCGACACCGGCGACGACCCCGACCGGTTGTGCCCGGCGCTGAACGACCTGTTGCCGGCCAGCGCGAATCAGCCGTACGACATGAAGGCTGTGATCCGTGAAGTGGTCGACAGCGGTGAGTTCTTCGAATACTTCCCGCATTGGGCCAAGAGCATCGTCTGCGGATTCAGCCGCATCGACGGCCATCCTGTCGGCATCGTCGGCAACCAGCCGCTGATGTTGGCCGGGGTTCTCGATATCGAGAGCTCCGAGAAGGCGGCCCGCTTCGTGCGCACCTGCGACGCGTTCAACATCCCATTGTTGACCTTCGTCGACGTGCCCGGGTTCCTGCCAGGCGTCGATCAGGAGTACGGCGGCATCATTCGCCACGGTGCCAAGTTGCTGTACGCGTACTGCGAGGCCACCGTGCCGCGCATTCAGATCATCACCCGAAAGGCGTACGGCGGTGCCTACGTCGTGATGAACTCGAAGTCGATCGGAGCCGATCTGGCCTATGCGTGGCCCACCGCTGAGCTCGCCGTGATGGGCCCGCAGGGCGCGGTGGAGATCGTCTACCGCCGGGAACTGCAGCAGGCCGCCGATCCTGCGGCCCGGCGAGCCGAACTGGTTGCCGAGTACACCGAGAAGTACGCCAACCCGTACAACGCTGCCGAACGCGGGTACGTCGACGATGTGATCGACCCCGCTGAGACTCGTCAGAAGATCGTTGCCGGGTTGCGGATGCTTCGCACCAAGCGCGAAGAGTTGCCGAGGCGTAAGCACGGCAACATGCCTCTATGAAGGGTCGGGACTGGTCTCCGCTTCGCTTCGACTGCTCCCTCCCTGCTCGCTGCGCCTGGCGGCGCAACGCTCGCGTCCGCGTCAAGGTGCTCAGGTGAAGGTCTCGGTTTCGCCTTCGGCCACGGCTTATGAAGTCGCGGCCATCGTTGCTGCTCTTGAGTCGATGTGGCCTCGGGCCGTGGTTGTGCTCCCGTCTGCCGCCGTGCGCAAGCCGACTTGGCGGTTCAGCAACCGTTGGTGGATCACTCCGTTGCCCACTCGCCGCGAGCGGCCGCGCCGCTCGACGTAGCCGGGTCGGCAGGTCACGCCGAGAACGCAGCCGCTACCCTCCACGGCGTGGACATCACCACCGTCGCCGATGATCTGATCGTGGCCCATCAAGCGACACCGGCGGCTGCGGCCGTTCGTCTCACGGACCTCGAGCCGGACACGGTCCATCACATCGGGCGTCACGAGATCCGAACGCTGCCTCGTCCGGACGGCCAACTGCTGTGCCGAGTGGCGACCGTCAACGATCTTCACCTCGGCGAGGTCGAGTGCGGACGGATCGACGACGATCCTCGTGGTCCGGTCCAACGCGTCGCGCCAGGCGAACCTCCACATCCGGAGACGATGAACGATGCCGCAATCTCGGAGATCATGGCCGCAGATGTCACCGCGGTGATCGTCAAGGGCGACCTCACCAACGACGGCACAGATGATGAGTTCGCCTCGTTCGAGAAGTACTACCGCGGGGCGTTCGGCGATCGACTGCATGTGGTCCGGGGCAACCACGATGCGTATCGCGGCCAGCAGGTGTACGTCGGGGACGAGTGGATCGAGCTTCCGGGCGTTGCAATCGCACTGCTCGACACCGTGATATCCGAGCACACGACCGGCACGATCACCGTGGAGCAACTGCAGTGGCTCGACGACATGGCGTCGACCGCCGATCGACCGGTGTTGGTGATGGGTCACCACCAGCAATGGATGTCGGGTAAGCGTCACAACGAGTACTTCGGCCTCGATCCCGACAGCAGCGACGGCCTCGCGGAGGTGGCCGGCCGGCGCTCGAGAATCATCGCATACACGGCCGGGCACACCCATCGGCACCGCGTGCGGATGATGCCGAGCGGGGTGCCGTCGATCGAAGTCGGCTGCGTGAAGGACTTTCCCGGCACCTGGGCCGAGTACCGCGTGTACGAGGGCGGCGTCACCCAGGTCGTGCACCGGATGTCTTCGCCGGAAGCTCTGAGCTGGAGCGATCGTTGCCGCCACCTGTTGGCAGACTTCGGACTCGACTACGAGAAGTACGCGCTGGGCAACTTGGAGGATCGGTGCTTCAACATCCCGCTGCGGTGAGGGCAGCGTTCGAGGACGGCGCCACCGAACTGCTGACGACGATCGAGCGCGTCGAGCCTCACCAGTGGGAGCTCCCCGCGCTCGGCGTCTGGTCCGTACGCGAATTGACAGCCCACACGTTGCGCGCCTTTACGACGATCGAGAAGTACGTCGCGGCAGAGCCAGCGGTTGATCGGTTGATCACCGATGCTGCCGACTACTACCGCATCATCCTCTCGGATCCGAACATCCACTCCGTAGTGGCTCAGCGAGGCCGCGACGCCGGCGCCAGGCTGACCGACCCGGTCGGGGAGAGCGAGGCCACCGCGCAACGCGTCTTGGCGCTGGTCGCGTCCACGGCCGACGACGATGTCGTCGAGACCCTGGTCGGAAAGATGATGTTCATCGAGTATCTCGCGACTCGCGCAGCAGAACTGGCGATTCACAACCTCGACCTGCAGCGGGCGACGGGTCAGCCCCTGGCGCTTCCCATCGCGACCTCATCGATGGTCGTCGGGTTGATGGCCGAGCTTGCCGAGCCGCTGACGCTGCTGTCGGCACTCACCGGGCGCGGGTCGTTGCCGTCCGACTACAGCGTGCTGCGATAACGGTCGACACGATGCCGTCGGGTCCTCTGCATGGGTTGCGCGTGATCGATCTGTCGACCGTTCTCGCCGGGCCCAACTGCGCGCGTTATCTCGCCGACTTCGGTGCCGATGTGATCAAGGTCGAACGGCCGGACGGCGGCGACAGCTTGCGCAACATGGCCTGGCGAGACCCGCGCGACGGCGAAGGGCTGTGGTGGAAGGTCGTCAATCGCAACAAGCGCAACATCGCACTCGACTTGAAGTCAGCAGATGACGTCGAGGTGCTCAGTTGGTTGGTGGCCGACGCTGACGTGCTGATCGAGAACTTCCGGCCAGGCACGCTCGAGCGGTTGGGGCTCGGGCCGGACATCCTGCATGCGCTCAACCCCGACTTGGTGATCACGCGAGTCACGGGGTTCGGGCAGACGGGCCCATACCGCAACCGGCCAGGGTTCGCCACGATTGCTGAGTCGATGTCAGGCCTTGCGGCGATCTCCGGCGAGCCTGATGGCCAGCCGCTGCTCCCGGCCATCGCGCTGACCGACGAGGTCACCGCGGTCGTTGCGGCGTTTGCCACGATGGTCGCACTGCACAGCGGCATCGGGCAGGTGGTCGACGTCAGCCTGTTGGAGAGCCTGTTCCAGCTCATGGGGCCGTTGATCTCCCTGTTCGAACTGACTGGCCAGATGCAGGAACGGCTCGGTGCCGGCCTGCCGTATTCGGTGCCGCGCGGGACATACTGCTGCAGCGACGGCCGATGGGTCGGTGTGTCGACGTCGAGTGATTCCGTCGCAGCGCGCGTCCTGTCGCTGCTCGGCGTCGGTGACGACCCGCGATTCACGACCTTTGCGACCCGAATGGAGAATCGCGAGGCCTTGGAGTCGGTCATGACCGCGTGGTGCGCAGAACGGACGCAGGCCGAGGTCATGGAAGCCTTCACGTCGGCAGAGGCGGCAATCGGCCCGGTGATGTCGATGGCCGACATCGCTGTCGATCCGCATTACGCGGCGCGCGACGCAATCGTCAACGTCGGCGGCACCCCGATGCAAGGTCTGATCGCCCGCCTCAGCGCCACGCCGGGGTCGCTTCGATGGCAGGGTCGTCGCCTCGATGAAGATGGCGATGAGATCCGCGCGACTGGGTGGGGCGACCCACCGGGCGAGGGACAAGACGAGGAAGAGGAGCAGTAGTGGCTGCCAAGTTGAAGAAGGCGTATGTCGCCGGTCCACTGTTCGACGAAGGTGAACGATGGTGGATCGAGCAGGTTGCGCAGACCGTCGCCGCAGCAGGCTTCACGACGTTCGTTCCCCACCGCGACAACCCGCCGAAAGACGAGCACAACGTCGCCCACATCTTCGCGAATGATCGCCGCGCGATCGACGAATGCGACGTGGTGGTGGCGAGCCTGAACGGGCTGACCACCGACGACGGGACGGCCTGGGAGCTCGGCTATGCGTTCGCGCTCGGTAAGCCCATCATCGGTCTGCACACCGACTGGCGTCGACGCTTCGACGACGAGGTCGTCAACTTGATGATCGAATGTTCGCTGACGTTGCTGGTGCGGTCGCTCGAAGACGTGTCGGCGGCCCTGCGAGAGGTGTTCGAAACGGCGCCTGCTACGCAGTGAGACCGATGGGACAGCTGACGCCGGTGCCACCGATTCCGCAGTAACCGTTGGGGTTCTTGGCGAGGTACTGCTGGTGGTAAGGCTCGGCGTAATAGAAGTGGGTAAGTGGCTTGATCTCCGTGGTGATCTCGCCGTAGCCGGCATCACTGAGGCGCTGCTGGTACATCGCCAGGGAGTTCTCGATTGCGACGCGCTGCGGATCGGAGGTGTAGTAGATCGCACTGCGGTACTGAGTGCCCATGTCGTTGCCTTGGCGCATGCCTTGCGTCGGGTCGTGGTTCTCCCAGAACACCTTGAGGAGCTGATCGAAGCTGACCTTCGACGGATCGAAGACGACCTGCACGGCCTCCGTGTGCCCCGTGAGGCCACTGCACGTCTCTTCGTAGGTGGGGTTGGGGGTGAAGCCACCCGCATACCCCACAGACGTCGAATACACGCCTGGTGTCTCCCAGAACTTGCGCTCGGCCCCCCAGAAACATCCCATGCCGAACACGACCACTTCGAAACCTTCCGGCCACGGACCGGACAAGGGATTGCTGTTGACGAAGTGGTTCTCCGACACGAGCATCATCTGATCGGTGCGTCCGCGCAACGCTTCGCCTTCGGGGACCAGCTGCTGCTTCCTGTGAAAGATCATGGACCAAAGGCTACGACGAAACCTCGAGTCGAATACCGTTCGAGAGGTGAGAATTCGAGAAACGATCGCGGCGGATCTGCCGGCGGCCCTGGCCCTGAACAACGACAGCGTTCCCGCCCTCAACGAGCTCGACGCGGCTGAGATCGAGCGATTGCTCGGCATGGCCGCCCTGGCCCTGACAGCCGAGGTAGACGGCCAATTCGCGGGGTTCTGCATCACCTTTCCGCCCGGCGTTGACTACGCCAGCCTGAACTACGGCTGGTTCAGTCGCAAGTACGACGATTTCGTCTACCTCGACCGGATTGCCGTGGACCCCGCCTTCCGGCGCTACGGGATCGGTCGGGCCTTCTACGCCGGCATCGTCGATCGGTTCGCGGGTGTGTATGCCCAGCTGCTCTGCGAGGTCAACGTCCGTCCGCGCAACGAAGCATCGTTGTTGTTCCACCATTCGATCGGGTTTCGCGAGGTCGGTCAACAGGACACCGACGGAGGCAACAAGACGGTCAGCTTGCTGGCCCTCCCACTCGCCCTCCCACTCGCGTAGCCCTGTACGTCAGACGACGCGCTCGACGACGGCGTCGACTTCGACCACCTGATCGACGTAACCGAGGACCGTGACGCCGAGAAGCGTCGCCGGCGGCACGTTGCCCTCGAAGCACGATGTCACCGCTTGCCAGGCGTCGATGAGGTTCCGGTGCGGACCGACGACATAGATCGTCAGCTGATGGATGTCGTCGCGCGAAAAGCCGTGATGATCGATGAGGGTGAAGAGGTTGTCGAGGCATTGTCTGACCTGGGCGACGGGATCCGCCGGCGCGACGAGGTTTGCCGAGCCATCGCGGGGAACCTGTCCTGCGATGAACAGCCGCCCGCCGACGAGATCCGCGTAGCGATAACTCGGGGTCTGCGCCAGACCGGCGCTCACCTCACCGTCGTTCACGGGGACCCATGAGACCGACGTTGCGCGGCCAACTCCGTCCTGCGCGTCGCCGTTACAGCGATCAGCGCGATGGGCAGTGCGGCGAACAAAGCGAGCCCTCCCAGGCTGATCGCGATGTCGCTGTTCTTCAAGCCGTCGGTGTTGGCGATGTGGTAGACGAGATGCGGAACGCCGTACAACAGCGAGGCCAACGCAGCCGCGATGATCGTCGGGCGCGACAGCGTGATGAACGCAGCGATCAGGGCGGCCGCGAGGCCAAGGTTGAGGCCGCCGACATCGCGCACGAGGTGCTCGTTGTACGGGCCGTTGACACTCACCCACGCCCTCCCCAAACCGGGGAAGTGGTCGTAGAACGATCGCGGCGCGAACTGGGCCCAAACACCGATCTCGAGCGACACGAGCGCAAGATAGGCGAGGGCGATTCGTATCCATCGTGGGTACGTCATAGGAACTCCTGGAACCGTTCCATCGCTTTGGTGATAGCACTCGATCAAACGGTTGCTGCGGATATTGGCCGTGTCAAGCGTTGTAGGTCAAGCGTTGTGGTTCTAGTTGCCCCAATGGTGGACGACCGAGATCGGTGTTCGCTCGGGCTCGGGCGGCAGGTCGTCGCCGAAGATCTCGCTGAGGAGACCATGCACGACGGGATGCAAGCGCGTGTCGACGAAACGCTCGCAGTCAGCCTCCGTCTCCCACACGTCGATGTAGCGGAGACCTCCCTCTGGCCGCTCTATGGCGATATGCGTGATGAGACGGCCGGTACTCCGGCGCCGAGCGCTCCACCCGAACTGACCGGCGTGTGGTTCGTCCCCAAGTCCGTCGGTGATGCGCTTGTAGAACGCAGCGTCGATCGGCACGTCTTGTGTGAATGCGTATGTCACGTGAGTACTCCGGGTAGATTTCATCCGACTAAGATTCGGATGAAATAATGACAACTGTGAGCGATGCTGTCAAGCGCCGGGCCTACGACGGCTCCGGTCGTCAAACACAATCGGCCGCAACCCGTCAGCGAATCGTTGAGGCGGCGAGAGAGCTGATCCTCGAGCGTGGCTACCGGGCGACGACGATTGCCGCGATCGCCGATCGAGCCGGCGTGAACACCGACAGCGTCTATGAACTGGTCGGTCGCAAGCCGTTGGTGCTGCGAGAACTGATCGAGCAGGCAGTGTCGGGTACCGATCATGCGGTGACGGCGCAGGACCGAGCGCACGTGAAGGCGATGCGGGCCGAGCGCGACCCTGCAAAGAAGCTGGCCATCTACGCCCGTGCCGTTCGCGAAACACAACAGCGCATGGCCCCGCTGTTTCTTGCGCTCCGCGACGCATCATCGACCGAGCCAGAGGCCCAGCAGATCTGGAAAGAGATCAGCGAGCGGCGAGCGGTGAACATGCGCAAACTGGTGAAGGACCTCCGCTCCAGCGGGGGGTTGCGTCGGGGCCTGTCGATCGAGCAGGCAGCCGATATCGTCTGGGCTACGAACAGCGCCGAGTTGTTCGTGCTGTTCACGGTGGACCGGGGCTGGTCACCGAGGCGATACGAACGATGGCTCGCAGACAGCTGGTGTCGTTTGCTCCTCGAGTGAGTGGACAGGATCGATACTCTTCTCGCATGCTGGCTTTGGAGGACGAGATCGATCAACTCGCCAAGGAGACTGGATTCTCTGGAGTCGTCCGCGTCGATCGCGGTGATCATCTCGAAATGGCCAAGGCGTATGGCATGGCGCACCGCGAGTTCGGGATCCCCAACACGACGGATACTCAATTCGCGATCGCCAGTGCGGTGAAGGGCATGACGGCAATCGCTGTTGTCAGTCTCATCGCCGGCGGCTCGCTCGAGTTGTCGACGCCGGCCCGCGCCGTGCTGGGCGACGATCTGCCGCTGATCGATGACGACGTGACGGTCGAGCACCTGTTGTCGCATCGCTCGGGCATCGGTGACTATCTCGACGAGGACAGCGACTACGACATCAGCGACTATCTGATGCCTGTCTCGGTCCACGAGTTGGCGACGACCGAGCAATACCTCGCAGTGCTCGACGGCCGTCCCGCCAAGTTCTCACCGGGCACACAGTTCTCGTACTGCAACGGCGGATACGTCGTGCTCGCGTTGATCGCAGAGCGAGTCAGCGGGGTCGGGTTCTACGATCTCGTCGAACAACGGGTGTGTGCACCCGCGGGAATGCTCCACTCCGCCTTCCTGCGGTCCGACGAGCTTCCCGCCGGCGCGGCCAGGGGGTATGTCGAGGTCGACGGGGTGCTGCGTAGCAACGTGTTTCATCTGCCCGTTCGCGGAAATGGCGATGGGGGGATGTACTCGACTGTCGCCGACATCAGGTCGCTGTGGACCGCTTTCTTCGCCGGAAAGCTCGTGCCAGACGAGTGGGTCAGGACGATCGTGCGGCCGCACAGTGTCGTCTCGGACCTGGAGCGATACGGCCTGGGTTTCTGGCTGGCCGGTTCTGGCGACGCGGTGAGGCTCGAGGGATATGACGCAGGGGTGTCGTTCCGCAGTTGGCACCACCCGACGTCGCGGCTCACTCATACGGTGATCTCCAACTCGTCACCGGGCGCCTGGCCGTTGACGCAGCGACTTCACGAACGGCTGTCGGCTGAATCGACTGGTTGAACGACTCGTCGAGCAACTACGGGGCAGGCAGAAAGTCGACCAGCAGGTCGGAGACTTTGTCGGGTGCCTCGAGCTGCATCCAGTGGCCAGGGCCTTCGACGCGCTCGTATCGCCACGACGAGTCGACGTACTTGCTCGATGAGGTCATGCCCGATTCGACGAGGGCGAAGTCTCCCGAGCTCCATACGCCCATGGTCGGGGCCTGGATCTGCGGCAACACCAGTGGTGGTTCGACCAAGGTGCGCGGATGAACATTGGCGCGGTACCAGTTGAGTGCGGCGGT
>JANPGV010000011.1:0-1757 GCA_031424145.1 Ilumatobacteraceae bacterium | reverse complement strand
CGTTGGCGGCGCCGGCGGCATGCTCTGGGAGTGGCAGACGGACCTGCGCTTCTTCAGCTGGCACCGCCCGATCCTCGCCGACGACCCCGCATTCGCGGCCGGTGATCCCAAGTTTGAGGCATTGGCCGATACCAGGATCCTTCTCAACGTGCATCGGGGTGACGAGCCCTACTTCGAATGGGCCCGCGTGGTCGAAGCCGTCGCCAACGGTTGCGTGGTGGTGAGCGAGAACTCGGTCGGGTTCGAGCCACTGACACCGGGGGTGCACTTCCTCATGGCACCTTTCGACTACCTCGCCGAGCAGGCCGTTGCGCTTGCGTTCGACGAGCCGCGTCGCGCTGCCATGGCCGACGCCGCGTACAAGCTCACGACCACCGCACTGTCGCAATCCGAGTTGTTGCAAGCAGCGCTGACCGAGGCCGCCGTCGTGGCAAAGCAAGGCGGTCGCGCCCGAAAGCCACCCAATCGCCGGCAACGGCGGGCGAGGAACGAATCGACGATGTCCGACGTCCACGGCCTGGCGAAGACGGCCAGCGATCTGAAGGTGGCCTACGTCGCCCAGTTGCAGACGACCCGGTCGATCGAGGCAGCGATCAGCGCGATCGAGCACGGCGACCGCGATCACGTAGAGGTGATCACCACATCGGCATGGCGCGCCTTCGACCCGGAAGTGTCCGTGATCATCCCGCATTCCAATCAGAGCCACTTCCTCCCGGACGCGGTGCGGTCGGTCATCGCGGCTGGCGGTGAATCGGGCCCACGAACCGAACTGATCATCGTCGACGATCACTCGACGAGTGAGTCGCGTGTTGCGGCCGAGCAACTGCTTGCGGAGATCGACTGGTTCCCGGCGCGGCTGGTTGCCAGAGCCGCCAGCGGCGGACTGCCCGTCGCCCGCAATACCGGGCTCGAGCGTGCCCGTGCGCAGTACGTGCTCGCCCTCGATGCAACTGATGTGCTGTACCCGACGGGGCTGCGGCGATTGCTCGACAAACTTGCGGTTGCCCCGACAGATGTTGTCGCCGCGTACGGAATCCTCGAACGATTCGATGCAACCGGTTCGGTGGGCCTCACCAGTCATCTGTCGTGGGATCCGGATCTGTTGATGCGCAGCGCCTACATCGACTCGATGGCGATGTTCCGGCGCGATGCCCTGGTGGCGCTCGACGGGTACCCGACAGCCGAACTGCTCTTCGGGTTCGAGCATCACGATCTGTGGCTGTCGGTCGCCGAGCGGGGTCTGCGAGCCGATCTCACCCGATCCGTGATCGGTCGGCGGCGTGAGCAGATCGATCTGGTGCGCAAGATCAGCGATGTCGACATGGCATCGAACTTCGTCATACTCCGAGAACGACATCCGAGGTTGCCATGGCCGAGCTAGAACTGTCAGACGAACGGGCCCTGCGGGCGCGGATCCTCGAATTGGAGACGCTGCTCGACGCCCGCACGCAGGCGATCGTCGGCCTCGGCGCCCAGCTGGCCGAGTTGCGCGGCGATGGCTCGCCCATGATGGCCGAGCGTCTGCGCGAGGCCGAGCGGCAACTTGCGGAGCTGCGCGGAACCAAGGTGCTGCGCTACACGGCGAGGGCCCGGCGGGCTTATTCGATGCTGCGGGGTACACATGGCTGACGACGAATCCACCGAGCCCGTCCTGTCGGAATTGCAGGCGTTGTTGAAGCGGTCAAGGCAGCAAGAGGTGCAGCTCCTCGATGCCCTGACCAGGGTGTTGAGCCTGATCGAGCAGGACCAAAGTCCCT
>JANPGV010000010.1:0-6733 GCA_031424145.1 Ilumatobacteraceae bacterium | reverse complement strand
GCCCGGGGCGACTCCTTTTGGTTCATGATCCACCACTGGTCGACCTTCCGGCGTTAGCCTTGGCTCGACTCAATGTCATCGCCCGTCAGCTCACGCTGGCGGGCGATTCCCTTTGTCAGGTCACTCCCCGGCGAACCGGCTCGTTCCCTGACCACTGATTCGGTCTTCCCCGGCGAACCAGTTCCAACCGCTCCAGCTGCTCGTTCCGCAACCCCGGTTACCCGGTTCGCTTCCCTCGCTGAACCGGTTTGAAGCGACCTGGTTGCCCAGTTCGTTTCGCTCCGGCCCCGCCACTCGGCCCGAAGGCCTCCTGGCAGGATGGATCATTCCCCTCCCAGATCCGCTCTCACCTCGTGAACCCGGTTGGCCCTCCGATCCTGCAACGACCATTCCTGGCCGCCACGGTGTTCGGCACCGTTCCTCGAGTCCCGTTTGGCGTGCGCTTTCCGGTACTCGGCTAGCTTGCTCCAACTCAATATCGCAGGTCAAGCGGTATTTTTGAAGTCACAGGGTTATCCGCAGAGTTTGTCGTCAATCCCCAGATGTTTTTGATCTGTCCACCTTTTGCACACAGGTTTTGCACAGCGTTCACGTTGACGCCTGCCGGAAAACCGGGTTGAATGGCTTTCGTGATCTCTCGCCTTGCCGCCACGATCATCATCATTCAGTAGCGCATGTCGGCCCCCTGCCGATGTGCGCTCCGAGCCGCCCACCCGGGCGGCTCTTTCATTTCCGGGGCCCCAAAAATTTTCAGGAGAGAGATCAGCCATGAGCAACGAAACCGGCGGAGACTCCAACATGCTGCACTCGGTCGAGGTCTTCGACACGACGTTGCGCGACGGCTTGCAGGTCGAGGGTGTGTCGGCCACCGTCGATGACAAGCTGCGGATTGCCGAGCAGCTCGACTATCTGGGTGTCCACTTCATCGAAGGTGGATGGCCCGGTGCCAATCCCAAAGACATCGAATTCTTCGCCCGTGCCGCAACCGAGCTGCAGCTGACCACGTCGACGATGGTCGCGTTCGGCTCGACGCGTCGTCCGAAGGGCAAGGTCGATGACGATGCAACGCTTCGCAACCTGCTCGACGCCAATACATCCGCAGTGTGCATCGTTGCCAAGAGCTGGGACTATCACGTCCTCAACGCGTTGCAGACAACCCTCGACGAGGGCGAGGCGATGATCGCCGACTCGGTCGAGTTCCTAGCCGGCCACGGCCGGCGGGTGTTGGTCGACCTCGAGCACTTCTTCGACGGGTTCAAGCGGAATCCTGAATTCGCCCTGCGGGCCCTCGAGGCAGCCGTGGTGAAAGGCGCCAGCCATGTCGTGTTGTGCGACACCAACGGTGGGTCTCTGCCGCACGAGGTCGAAGCCATCGTCGCCGACGTCTATCGCCACGTCGGCAACGATGTGATCATCGGCATCCACTGCCACGACGACACCGGCTGCGCCGTGGCCAACTCGATGGCCGCCGTGAAGGCCGGTGCTCGCCACGTGCAAGGCACACTCAACGGCCTCGGCGAACGAACGGGCAACTGCAACCTCACGACGGTGATCCCCAACCTGCAACTCAAGCTGGGCATGCCGTGCTTGCCGGATGGTCGTATCGAACGGCTGACGGCGGTCAGTCATCACGTCGCCGAGGTGCTCAATCGTCCGTTGAACCCTCAGGCGCCGTACGTCGGGGCGTCGGCCTTCGCCCACAAGGCCGGTTTGCACGTCAGCGCCATCGTTCGGGCCAAGGATGCGTACGAGCACGTGGATCCGGAATTGGTCGGCAACGGCACCCGGTTCATTGTCAGCGAGATGGCCGGCCGAGCAACGATTCAGATGAAGGCCGCCGAGCTCGGCCTGCCGATGGATGGGCCCGCCGTCAACCAGGTCATCGACGATCTCAAGCGGTTGGAGCACGAGGGCTATCACTTCGAGGCGGCCGACGCATCGCTCGAGCTGCTGATGCGCCGGGCCTCGGGTTGGCAACAGGAGTTCTTCCGCGTCGAGAGCATGCGCGTCATCACCGACGAGTTGGCGACCGGCGACTTCACAACCGAGGCAACGGTCAAGGTGTGGGTCGGCGATCAACGCCATGTGCACACATCGGAGGGCAACGGTCCCGTCAACGCCATCGACTCGGCCCTGCGCGCCGCCATCACCGGCGACTACCCACTGCTGAGCAAGGTTCACCTCACCGACTACAAGGTGCGCATCCTCGATGGGGCCACTGCCACGGGCGCCATCACGCGCGTGCTCATCGACGCCACCAACGGAGATCGCACCTGGACCACGATCGGCGTCAGCCCCAACATCATCGAGGCGTCGTGGCGGGCTCTCGAGGAGACCATGGTCTACGGCCTCCTGCACGCCGCCCCCTGAGGGTGGTCCGGGCCGGGCGCAGGTGTGACAGTGTGGGGATCCGCCAGGTAGAAAGAGTGGTCATGGCAGCGCCGAAGTTCGCCCCCGTCTCATGCGTCGACGACTCGAGGGTCTACGAATCACCGGACGTCGTCCCAGGCTCGTGGAAGCCGAATCGGCCAGGCGATCTGGTCGGCTTCCAGCCGGAAGGTGCCCGCCTCGGGTATCAGGGTCCCGACCAGGGTTTCGCTCTCAAGATCGCCAACGGCTTTCGCCCTCGCCTGAAACTGCAGCCGGGCGAACACGCCGACGACGCCGTCCAGGGTTGCCTCGGGATCGCCCTGCGGCGGGCATCGATGTTCAGTCGCGCTCCGGTCGTGTACGACCTCACCATCGCCTTCACCATTTGGGGATTTCTCGACAGCGATCCGCCCGCCGAATCGAAGGTCCTGCGAGCCAGGCTGTTCGAGGGTGTCAGCAACACGTTGCACCATTACGACGAAGCACGAGAGCTGGTCGACATGGTGCCCGAGGCAACGCTACGGATGACGCCTGAACAGGTTGCCGCTGCGTATCCGGAACGCTGGAAGGAGTTGGTGGGTGCATGAGTCAACCGATCAATCTCACCGAAGAGCAGCAGGAGTTCCGCGCGGTCGTTCGCAGATTTGCCGAGGACAAGATCGCGCCGCGCGCTGCTGCCACGGATGAGAAGGCTGAGTTCGACTGGGAGGCGTTCAAGGCCCTCGTCGCCGCCGATCTCACGTCGTTGCAGTACCCCGAGGAGTACGGCGGTCAGGGGGCGCCGCTCGTGACACAAGCGATCGCGACGGAAGAACTGGCGCGCGCGTGTGCGTCAACGAGCCTGATGTTCTTGATCTCCAAGCTCGGCATGTTGCCGGTCATCAACTTCGGCTCCGAGGCGTTGAAGGCGGAGGTGTTGCCGCGCGTCTGTGATGGCAGCAGTCAGGCCAGCTACTGCCTCAGTGAGGCTGACGCGGGCAGTGATGTGGCGTCGATGACCACACGCGCCACTCGAGACGGCGACGACTGGGTGATCAACGGCACGAAGTGCTGGATCACCAACGCCGGCATCAGCGACTTCTACACCGTGTTCGCCCGCACCTCCGAGGATCGCCACAAGGGCATCACGTGCTTCCTCACCAAGGCAGCGTGGGGTGTGCATGTCGACAAGCTCGAGCACAAGCTCGGTATCAAGGGTTCGCCTACCGGCGTGGTGCGATTCGATGATTGCCGCGTTCCCGATACGTGGCGAGTAGGTGAGGTCGGTCAAGGCTTCCCGATCGCGATGCACACCCTCGACAGGTCGCGGCCGACGATCGGCGCACAGGCTGTCGGGATCGCCCAGGGCGCTCTCGACTTCGCGATCAGTTACATGAAAGAGCGGCGCACCTTCGGGCGGCCGCTCGCCGACAACCAGGGACTGCAATGGATGGCTGCCGATTGCGCGATGCGAATCGAGGCGGCGCGAACGATGGTCTACCGCGCCTGTGCGTTGGTCGACGACGGAGACCCCGATCGCCAACTGGGCATGGCCGGCGCGATGGCCAAATGCTTCGCCAGCGACGTAGCCATGCAGGTCACCACAGATTGCGTTCAGTTCCTGGGTGGCTACGGCTACACCACCGATTTCCCTGTGGAACGAATGATGCGCGACGCAAAGATCACCCAGATCTACGAAGGCACCAATCAGATCCAACGCATGGTGATCGCCAAGAAGCTGTTCAGCTAGTCTTTTCCGTCCATGTGGTGTTGCCTTGTGTTGCCCCTGTTCGGACGCCATCCCTACCATCATCCCTACAAACTGAAATCGGTTGTAGAGTCCTTTTCGTGGCTACGGTCCGCGAACGCTCACCGGGTGTCTGGGAGGTCCGCGTCTTCGTCGGCAGCGACCCGCGTGGCAAGCCGATCCAGGTGTCGCGCACGGTTCGCGGAACCAAGCGTGCGGCACAGAAGGTCGCTGCCTCGCTCACCGTCGAGCCGCCGGCTCCCGAAGGGAATCGCACGGTTGCGGAGGCGCTCGATGCATGGCTCGAGGTGAGTGGGCCGACGTGGGCGCTCTCGACATTGCGCGACCAGACCAGTCGCGTCTCGCTCGTGAAGCGCGACGTGATTGCTCGCACGGTGATCGGCCGGTTGACGGTTGCCGACGTCGACCGCTGGCACGCCCGTCTGCGCGGCAAGGGCGTCGGGGAGTCATCGATCCGGAATCAGCACCTCGTGATGCGTGCCTCGATGTCGCAGGCCGCGCGGTGGGGATGGGTGGCGACCAACGTCGTCGCCTTGGCGACGCTCGGTCGACGCAAGACGCAGCCCCGCTCGGCGATGACGGCAGACGACGTGCGAGCCGTGATCGCCGCGGGCGAAGCGCTCGACCCCGCAGCAGGGCTCGCCTTTCGCCTTGCTGCCATCACCGGTGCTCGCCGATCGGAGTTGTGCGCGCTGGTGTGGAGCGACGTGAACGGTGATCGGCTGACGATCGATTCGAGCATCGCCATCGAGCGAGAGGGCTCGATCAACGACAAGCGCAAGCCGGCACTCACCGACGGGGCGACGAAGACGGCGAATCAAAGGACGGTTCGGCTTGACCCGAGGACAGTGGCAGCGATCGAGGTGTTGCGGGTAGAACGTGAGAAGTGGGGTGCGTGGATGCTGAATCCGGGGGAGCGGCCACTGAACCCCGAGCGGATGACCAGGTGGTGGAGCCTGGCTCGCCGCGACGCGGGTATCGCGTCGCACTGGCGTTTGCACGACCTGAGGCACTGGTCGGCGACCGAAGCGATCGGCCGCGGCCACGACATCCGTACCGTTGCTGGCCGATTGGGGCACGCCAACCCAGCGATGACGCTGCGCACCTACGCCCACGCCATCGACGGCGCCGATGCCGGCGTCGCTGCCACCCTGGCACTTGCGTTGGAGGAGGAACTTGATGACCAACGGTGAACCGATCGAGGGTTACCTCAGGGCCGAGGAACCGCCAGACGACGCCGTCGTTGTCGTCCGCGGGGGACCCATCGCCGCTGACAAGATCGTCGCACACGCCAGCCGGCAGGCGCGTGAGTACACCTTCCGAGGTTCGCCGATGTACTCGATCAGCGTGAGCTTGACGGTCGACGGCTGGGATCTCCCTGCCCTCTTGGCCGGTCCGTTGTCTTCGCGGTCCACCTATGCCGTCTCGACAGCGGGAGCAGTGCGCGAAGCGGGATTCATCCTGCTACCAACCTACGACGCTCCGCACTACGACCTCCTCCTTGCGACGGGCGAGTATCCTGAGGCGGAGAGACTGCTCAGCTTGTTCAGCTCCGCTGAACCGAATTCGTACAAGCGCCGAGGGAGGTGACCGCGATGGGAACTCAGATCGAGGTCGACATCCCGTGCGACCCCACTCAGATCGATCACACTGGCATGCCCTGGACGTTCCTGGACGAGGCGGCGCATCCCGATCGGATCGTGGAAGGGGCCATCGTGATCACTGGCGATGCCGAAGATCCCGTGTTTGCTCGCGTGGCCTCGCTGACCGAGAGGCCGTCGGGCACAAAGGTGCATCTTGAGATCCTTCCTGGCGACCCTCTCGAGTATGTCGAGGCCATGCGTCGGTCTCATCTACTGATCGCCTGACGGGGTCAAAGCGAATCGCGACGATAAGGGAACTCATGGTCGACCTCAACAGGCTCTTGGATTTGGATCATTCGATCGTTGACGGCCATCGGGGTCGCTGGGTGGGCCTTGACACATCTGGGCACGTCGTCGCTGACGCCGGCGAAGTTCACCGTCGGGTGAACGTGGCGTCACCGTTCGACGCTGACCAGCTTGCCGAACACGGAGCGGGTCCAGCCGTTGATGCGACCGTGGGCGTTTCCGATCTGGACTCTGCCGTCGGGGCCAACCGCCTTCACGAAGTGAAGGTATTCGGTTCCCTTGACCTTGCAGAGCACGATGTCGCCGGGTACAACCTCGTCGGCCCGAGCCGGCTCGACGGTGCACAGGTCGCCCGAGTTGATCTTGCCCGTCATCGAGTTGCCTCGCGGGCGGAACGACACGGTCTGACCTTCGAGTAGCCGTTCGATATGCGCTGCAGCCCAGCCCAATGCTCCGAATCTACGGGTCCAGCCGAGGCCGTGGGCATCGATTTGCTGCGATCGCGCTGCGCCTGAGCCGAAATCGCCTCTGTATTGGTTCAGAAAACTTTCACCATTTGTGGCACGAGATGTCCGTTGGAGGGTGGTGTAAAGAATCGAACGATTGCTGGAGGTGGTCCAGATGCCCAAGCGCGCTATCCGCGACACGGTGCCCGATTACCTTGCCGTCAAGGAGGCGGCGTCGGTTCTCCGAATTGGCCGGTCGTGCGCCTACGACCAGGCCCGAG
>JANPGV010000009.1:0-3184 GCA_031424145.1 Ilumatobacteraceae bacterium | reverse complement strand
CGTCGCGGGTGTCATCATCGGACAGGTCCTGCAGATACCGCGCCGCTGCATCGAATCCCGACGGCCTCGGAGCGGTTGCTCTCGACGTAATGGTGTTACGTCGGTTGCTTTCCGAGGCGTCGGGCTGGGCGCTTGATAGCGGTCTCATTCATGAAATTGGTGTTCATGACGGACGACACTGCTGCACGCCACTGGTAGCCATGGACGAGCCCGTTGCACGGGCGCGCGCCAACGGCCACGAGGGCCATTTGCGGTGCGAACGTCGTGCTCATAGGTTCCATACCTTCCATTGTTCGTCGGCACGACACAAATGTGCCGAGCCGAGACATAGGCAACCAGATCTTCGCGACTGCGTCAACTCATTTATTGTCACACCGTGTACGAGGTAGCGGGCTTCGAGATGGTGGGACGCCCGATGGTCGGCCGAACGTTCTCGGGCTCGCATCGCGTGAGACTGGGCGACTGCTCACCAGGCGGTCGGCTGCGACTCGATGCAGCGGCGCGGTATCTGCAGGACCTGTCCGATGATGACACCCGCGACGCCGGGCTCGCTCAGATGACATGGGTCGTGCGGCGAACCGTGATCGACGTGGCGCAGTTCCCCACGTATCTCGAACCGCTCGACTTGGTCACGTGGTGCTCCGGTCTCGGGTCGCGATGGGCCGAGCGTCGGGTCGATCTGCGTGGTGCCGATGGTGGTGGATCGATCAGTTCGGCGACCCTGTGGGTTCATCTTCGCAGCGAAACGCTTCGGCCGATTCCTCCCGGTCCGGAGTTCCACGACGTGTTCGCGCCGAGCACGCAAGGTCGAACGATCTCATCGAGATTGAGCCTCGCTGGACCGCCACCCGGACTCGATATGAGCCCGTGGCACGCCCGCTTCGCTGACTTCGACGTGATGAACCACATGAACAACGCCATCGCCTTCGTGATCGTCGAGGAGATGCTCGCCCGCAGGCGTGACCTTCGAGCGCCCGTGCGGGTCGAGGTCGACTACCGCTCGTCTGTCGATCCTGGTGTTGCGCTCCGTGTCGGCGGAGTCGACTTCATCGCCGGCGCCGCTGGTCATGGTCGTCATGATGGTCCGGATGGTCACGAAGGATGGCTCGTCGACGATCAAAACCGCTGCCTGATCGCCTTCCGAGTCAGCCGCCCACCATCACCAAGCGTCGATGACTGAGGCCGAGGTGTCGGACCAACCCGCCGGCCGCGTCGACGGCCGTGGGTGTGGATGCCCCCGTCCGCCCCCGTCGTGAATCGTCCGTGACGAAACGAGCGCCGGTCTCCGCCGCCCGCCGTCGTGAATCATCCGTGACGAAACGAGCGCCGGTTGCCCCGTGCTGGCCCGTCGTGAATCGTCCGTGACGAAACCTGCTTCCCCCCGGCGGGATTGCGTCACTGACGATTCGCAAGGGGGGCGCGCCATCTGCCCGGCGGGATTGCGTCACTGACGATTCGCAAGGGGGCGCGGCATCTGCCCGGCGGGATTGCGTCACTGACGATTCGCAAGGGCGGGCGCACGGGTCTCCGCCGGGGCGTTGCGTCACTGACGATTCGCAAGGGATCGGGCGTCAAGGGTGGGACCTCTTGGCTTCGACTGCTGGCCATCGGTGGCGCGCCGAGTCCGCGATCCTCGTGACACCCCCGGCGTACAACGTCGACATGACTTGTATCGCTCAACCCCATCAAACTCATCGGCCATGCTCGTGGTGCGCCGCCGAGTTCGTCATCGCCCGTAGACCGGGCCGGCCTCGTCTGTATTGCAACCACGCCTGTCGCCAGCGCGCGTATGAACACCGGCACGGCTTCGAGCACCGACGCACCGTGCGACCGCTGCCGGGGCAGGTGATCGGCGACGTCTGGTCGGGCACGGGCTACGAGCGGGGAGGTTCCATCGCACCCTTCGGCAAGACCCACGCAATGCGGACGAGCGTGCGGCCAGAAGGCCGCCGGCGCGAGACTCTGTGCGGCGTACTTGCTCGACCGTTGAACGGTCAACATTTCAGTCCGATGCATCCACGCGCATGCCTCGTCTGCACCACCGTTACGGAGTCCAACCCCCTTCGGTACGGCATCAGCTCCTCCAACGAGCTGTCTCGCCTTCGGTCCCTGCTGGACGACGTGACCGAGAAACGGGTGCCGCCGGCCGACGTCGTCAACTGGATTCGGGCGAACTCTCCACAGCACTCACCACATCCGTAGGCGGCTCCGGCGCAACAGCAGTCGCAGCAATTTCGTGCACGAAAACGTGCTCGCGGTAGAACTTCATCTCCGCGACGCTCTCCATGACATCGTCGAGCGCCCGATGTGCCCCGGCCTTGCGCGGTCGACTGCTGTTGAGCACCGGGTACCAACGCTTGACGAGCTCCTTGTCCGTGCTGACATCGACGGAGCGATAGTGGAGGTACTCCTCGATCTCGGGCAGGTACGCGGCCAAGAACCGTCGATCCATCCCGATCGAGTTGCCACAGAGCGGGACGCGCCGAGGCTCGCTGACATGGGTCTTGATGAACTCCAACGTCTGCGCACCCGCATCGGCGAGCGTCATCGTGGAGGCGCGGATCAACTCGAGCAACCCACTGCGTGTGTGCATCTCGACCACCACCGGGTCCATCTCGGCAAGTGCTGCATCGTCTTGGTGAACGACAAGATCCGGCCCTTCGGCGATGATGTTGAGGTCGTCGTCGGTCACCAACGTGGCGATTTCGACGATCACATGACGAGCCGGGTCGAGGCCGGTCATCTCCAGATCCATCCATACCAGCACGGCAGAAGGATACGCGAATGCGTTACCGTCGCCCGCGATGGAGATCCCTGCCAAGCCGGCCGCAACGGTGATGTTGTTACGCGATACCGACCAGGGCATCGAGGTATTCATGCTTCGACGCACACGCGCTGCGGCGTTCGCCGGAGGGATGTACGTGTTCCCGGGCGGCAAGGTCGATCCGGCCGATGGACACGGCGACATGTCTTACGTCATGGCCGTGATCCGCGAGTGCTTCGAAGAAGCCGGAGTCCTGCTAGCGCTCGACGATGCAGGCGCGCTGATCGGCGACGGTCATCCCGCGCTCGCTCACCGCCAGGCCGTCTACGACGGTGACATCGATGTTCACAACCTCTGCGAGCGACACGATCTTCGCCCCGCGATCGACGACTTGGTCTGGGTCAGTCATTGGATCACGCC
>JANPGV010000008.1:0-14874 GCA_031424145.1 Ilumatobacteraceae bacterium | reverse complement strand
GCATACCTGCCGAGGGACCGGATGACCGGCTGGCTGGCAACGGCCACGAGGTTCAACCCGACGACCTATCTGCTCGAAGGAATGCGGGCACTCCTCCAGGAAGGCTGGCGATGGGCCCCCATCGGCCGCGCCCTGCTGGCGATCGCAGGCGTCGGAATGGTCTCGTTCACCCTCGCCTTCACCGCCCTGCGAGGACGAGTCAAACGAAACTGACTGGAGGGGCTAGGACTCGGTTCGCGGGCATGGAGCGGTCAGATCGGGGTCTGGCAACCGCGTTCGTCTCGACCCCTGCCGAATCGTCCGTGACGTAACTCGGTCGCGATCCAAACGAAGGGTCAGCGGAGTTTCGTCACGGACGATTCGTGAGGGGCTAGTAGTCGGTGGTGCCGATGGGGGCTGTCACTGCGCCGAGGACGGTGATGAGGTCGTTGGGGGCGATCTCGATGTCGAGACCTCGTCTGCCCCCGCTGACGAAGATCGTGTCGAACAGCACGCAGGTCTCATCGATCACAACGGGCAGCGGGCGCTTCTGACCGAACGGACTGATCCCACCGACGACATAGCCGGTCAATCGCTGGGCAGTCTCAGGCGGGCACATCTCGGCACGCTTGGCATGCACTGCAGCGGCTAGCTCCCTCAGGGAGAGCTGGCCGCTGACGGGAACGATCGCAACAACGTGGTCGTGGTCGTCGACCGTCACGATCAGCGTCTTGAAGACGCGGTCAAGCTCAACCCCGAGTGCGAGCGCCGCCGCTTGCCCGTAGCGACGCTCACCGGGATCGACGTCGAACTCGTGAATCCGAAACGCGATCCCGGCACCGTCCAACGCAACGATCGCGGGCGTTCCCCCTCGTGCCATGACGCGAGCCGCCTCAGATCGTGGCGTGGCTGTTGAACTCTTCGACCAGCGGTGCGTAGGAGTCCATCTTGGCCAGCGCCGCATCTCTGTCGAGGGGCGGCAGGATCAGCGCCCCGAAGCTGGCGCCGATGTCGCGCAAACTGGCGATGTGTGCAGCGTCGGGTTTGGCGCCGAAGACGCCGAGTCGCAAAGTGGCGGGGTCGCGACCGGCATCTTGCGCAACCTGTTGGAGCTTGACCCACGCGTCGTCGATCGGCCATCGGCCTTCAATGGGCATCCACGCGTCGGCGTATTCGACGATGTGGCGGAAGTGCAGATCCTTCGGCGAGCAGCCGACGATGATCGGTGGGTGCGGGAACTGGACAGGCTTCGGCCACGCCCACGAGGGCTCGAGGTTGACGTACTTGCCGTGGAACTCGGCTTCTTCTTGCGTCCACAAGGCCTTGCAGGTGAGCAACTTCTCGCGCACCACTGCCCGCCGATGGGAAATGTCGACGCCGTGCGATTTCATCTCTTCATGGTTCCAGCCGAAGCCGACGCCGAAGAGGAAACGGCCGTTGGAGATGACGTCGAGGGACGCGACTTCCTTCGCCAACCAGATCGGATCGCGTTGGGCGACGAGCGAGATCCCGGTGCCGAGGCGCAACGTCGTCGTGACAGCGGCCGCTGCGGTGAGGGCGATGAACTGATCATGCGTTCGCCAGTACTCCTCGGGCAGCGGAGGTGCCCCCTCGATGCCGCCCCACGGTGTGCGGCGGCCGCACGGGATGTGTGAGTGCTCAGGGAACCACAGCGAATCGAACCCCCGCGCCTCAGCTTCGCGAGCCAGCTCCATCGGCTGAATGCCGCGATCGGTCGGGAACATCATCACTCCGAGGCGCATGAGGGGCCACCCTACTAATCGGACTAGCCAAGACGAACGGCGACGCCCGCCAGCGACGGGTCGGCAGGCGGATGACGTTCGAAGACCATCGGATCATGACCGGGAACGATCACTCCCCCGGGCCCGGCCAGTGCGCGCAGGCGGTCATAGCCGGCGATCATCGCCGGGACGTCGAAGACGATCGGAAAGGGGCACGTCGCCTCCATGTTCTCGTAGTAGTGGCTGGCATCGGAGGCCAGGACCAGCGAGCCGGCGGCCGTGTTGACGCGGACGGCTTGGAGCCCGTCGGTGTGGCCGCCGATGTGATGCAACGAGACTCCAGGGGCGAGGTCGCTGTCGCCATCGTGGAACTCCACGCGTCTGGCGTGCACGGCCATCACCATCTCGGCCACGTGGCGCGCCGTGAAGGCGTGGCTCTGCTGGCTGTCGAGCATGTGCCGGCCGGTGGCGAAGCCCATCTCTCTGTCCTGCAGGTGAAACCGAGCGTTCGGGAACTGATCGAAGCCACCGACGTGGTCGTAGTGCAGATGAGTCAGCACGACCGTGGGCGCCCACGCGGCATCGATGCCGATGAGCGACAGCCCTTCGGCCGCGGTACGCAGCAGCCGGCGGTTGCGCAAACTGGCATCGAGCGTGTCGAACCCGGTGTCGATGACAATTGTTGCGTTGCGCCCGACGATCGCCCAGACGAAGTAGTCCATCGGCATGGGAACGTCGTGCGGGTCGCCGCCGAGAAAGTGCTCCGGCCGGCGTGCATCGCGCTCCGCGTACTTGACCGCGAACACCTCGTAGGTCTCTCGTTCGGGCACCGTCGTAGGGTACCGAACATGGATGATTCACTCTTTCAAACAGGCATCGCCGCCCGTTCTCGTGTGCTCGGCCCCGAATTCGTGACAAGGGCGTTCGCCGGCGCCGACAGCTTCAATCGCGACCTTCAGGAGATGGTCACCGAGTACTGCTGGGGTGGCGTGTGGGGACGCAGCGCACTCAGTGATCAACAGCGCAGCCTCAACAACCTGTGCATCCTCGCCTCACTGAACCGCCCCCATGAGTTCAAGCTGCACTTCCGCGGAGCACTGCGCAATGGCTGCACGCTCGACGAACTGCGAGACACGTTGATCCAGGTGATGGTGTACGTCGGCGTTCCGGCGGGGGTCGAGGCGTTTCGGCTCGCCCGAGAGGTGCTCGACGCAGAAGGAGTGGTGCCACCGCCGAGCGACAGGCCGATGCCCGACGTACCCGATACCGCGCAATGACTGTCGGTTTCATCGGTCTCGGAAAGATGGGCGGGCCGATGGCCGCCAACATCGCCGCGTCAGCACCCGGTCTCGTGTGCTTCGACGCAGCCGGAACGGAAACCCGAATGCCGACAGATGCCACGGCTGCCGCATTGATCGCGGAGCTGGCCCGTCGATGCAGCACTGTGTTGATCAGCGTGCCCGACGGGACGGCGACGATGGACGTCTCGCACCAGATCGTCGCGGCCGACGGCGCGATCGTCGAGACGGTGATCGATCTCTCGACGATCGGGCCGAAAGCGGCAATCGAAGCGGCGGCACTATTCGAGCCCGGCGGCATCACATACTGCGATGGACCTGTCTCGGGTGGTGCCGCCGGTGCACGCGCCGCAACGATCTCGCTGATGTTCGGCGGTCCGGCCGATGTGCTCGATTCGCATCGCACGTTGCTCGAGTCCTTCACCGGCAACATCTTCCAAGTTGGTGAACGGGCAGGTCTCGGCCAGGCGATGAAGCTGGCCAACAACTACTTGTCGGCTACCGCTCTGGCCGCAACATCAGAAGCGATCGCCTTCGGCGTAGCCCACGGTCTCGACATGGCGACCATGGTCGACGTCCTCAACGTCTCGACCGGTCGCAACTCGGCAACTGTCGACAAGTTCCCGAATCGCATCCTCACGGGCACCTACGACGCCGGCTTCTCTACGGCGCACATGACCAAGGACGTCGGTCTTTTCGTCGACGGATCGGTCGAGGCCGGTACGGCGAACGCCGTGTCAACAGCGGTCGGTGACACGTGGCGAGCATGCGACAGCTCCATGCCCGACAGCGACTTCACAGAGATCTGGAAGTTCGTGTCTAGCCGAGCTCTTCGTGAAGGAACGCGACAACCGTCGGCCAAATGACGCTTGCCACCTCTTCGTCCAAGGTCCCCAGTGCGTTGTGCGGCCCCATGAAGGCGTGCCCCGTGCCGGGGTGCACGGTGAACTCGACGTCCTTGCCCATGGCCTTCAACTTCGCCTCGAGCGCCTTCGCCGCTTCGGGCCCGAAGAAGTCGTCGTTCTCGGCCATGTGCCCGCGGATCTTCGCCTTCAGATTCGACCATTCGGGCTCCATGTCGCCTTGCGGAAATCCGTAGAACGGCACAGCTGCAATCACCTTGTCGGGACGAGCCGCGGCGATGAGGAAGGCGAGCATGCCACCCATGCAGAACCCGACAACACCGATGCCCTTACCCGTGATGCCGTCGAGACCGGCAAGGTGGTCGATGGCTCCGCTCATGTCCCGTGCTGCGCGGTCGGGCGGCATCGCCTGCATCAACTGCCCTGCCTTGTCCATCTCGTCATGTGCGGCCAATTCACCGTGGTACAGGTCGGGGGCCAGCGCCACGAAACCTGCCTTCCCAAGTCGCGACGCCATCTCCTTGATGCCACTGTCGAGCCCCCACCACTCCTGGATCACCAACACGCCGGGGCCACTGCCACCCGCGGGCCGAACCAGATACCCGGATGCCTCGGAGCCGTTGCTGGGGAAGGAGATCGTTTCAGCCATGGCGCACAACGTAGTCCTGTGGCGAAATCGGTGACGACGCGTGCCCGTCGGTAATCTCGGCCACCGTGACCCCCTCAGACTGGTGGCGCTCCGCAGTCACCTACCAGATCTACATCCGTTCCTTCGCGGACTCGAATGGCGACGGGATCGGCGACGTCAGTGGCATCCGCTCGCGGTTGGACTACATCGCCAGGCTCGGAGTCGACGCGATCTGGATCAATCCGTGGTACCCGTCCCCGCAGGCAGACGCAGGGTACGACGTCGCCGACTACCGCGACATCGAGCCCATCTTCGGCTCGCTCGCCGAGGCACGCGCCCTCATATCCGAAGCCCACGAGGTCGGACTGCGGGTGCTGCTCGACATCGTCCCCAATCACCTGTCCGACGAGCATGCGTGGTTCCAGGCGGCGCTGGCCGCCGCACCTGGGTCGCCCGAGCGGGCACGTTTCCACTTCGCGCCCGGAAAGGGAGCAGACGGCAACGAACCACCCAACGACTGGAAGTCCGACTTCGGCGGCACGTCCTGGACGCGCGTCGACTCGCCAGACCGCGAGTGGTATCTGCACCTGTTCGACTCGAAGCAACCCGACCTCAATTGGGACAACAACGAAATTCGCGCTGAGCTCCTCGATGTCTTGAGGTTCTGGTTCGATGCCGGCGCGGACGGATTTCGGATCGACGTCGCCCATGGCCTTCTGAAGGCCGAGGGTCTGCCCGACCTCGGCGAGGAACACCGGCGGATCGAGGGCTCCCCACCGCGGAGCGGCCATCCACATTGGGATCAGCCAGGTGTGCCTGACATCTATCGGGCATGGCGCGATGTGGCCGACTCGTACGACCCGCCCAAAGTGTTCGTCGCCGAGGCGTGGGTGTCATCGGTCGCACGGCTTGCCGACTATCTCCGTTCGCAGAACCTGCACACTGCATTCGATTTTCATGTGACGAGTTGCCCCTGGGATGCGATCGCCCTTCGCGAGGCGATCGGCACTTCGCTCGCCGAACACCAGATCGTCGGCGCCCCGGTCACATGGGTGTTGAGCAACCACGACATCGACAGGCACGTCACTCGCTACGGCCGCGGTCCGACCCGGAACCCGTTGCACGGGGCGCCGGATGAGCCGGTCGACCTCGAGTTGGGAACCGACAGAGCGCGGGCGGCGATCCTGCTGGAGCTGGCACTACCGGGCGCGGTGTACCTCTACCAGGGGGAAGAGTTGGGGCTCCCGCAGGTCAACGACATTCCTGAATCGATGCTGGCAGACCCAGTGTGGGAACGCTCCGGCCACACACGACGCGGCCGCGACGGTTGCCGGGTGCCGCTGCCGTGGACTCGTTCGGGTCCCTCGCTCGGATTCAGCAGTGGATCGCCCTGGCTGCCGCAACCGGAGTCGTGGTCGGAGCTGTCGGTGGAGGCGGAAGAGGCAGATAGCGACTCGATGCTGTGGCTGTACCGCGACGCGCTTCGCTTGCGGCGTGAGCTGCCGGAACTGCACGGCAACGAACATGGGTGGCTCGATCTGGGTGAGCAGGTGATCGCCTTGACCCGCGGCGACGGATTCGCCTGCGTCGTCAACTTCGGCACGGACCCCATCGACCTGCCAGCGGGTCGGGTCCTGCTGTCGAGCCAGCCGATCAGCGACAGTCTCCCCACGGACTGCGCGGCGTGGATCGCACTGAGCTAACAGCCAGCCGTCATCCCAAGAGATCATGGACGACGTCGAGCCACAACTGTGTGGTGAGGCGCAGCGATTCGACGTCGATCCGCTCATCGTTGCCGTGGAAGCGTCGGGCGAAGTCGGCGGGCTCGACGTCCGGGCTGAACAACCCTGCTCCATAGGCGACAGCACCCATGTTGCGGTAGATGCGCGCGTCCGTGAATCCGACGACGAGTTGCGGTGTCGGGCGGGCGGTGGGAAATGGGTTGGCGAGCGCGCGCTCGAGGCTGTCCCACAGAGCGCTGTCGACGCGGCTGATCGATGCCGGATCGTCCATGATCACCTCGACCTCGACCTTGTCGTAAAGATCGCCGAGCGCAGCTCTCAGGTGCGCCGTGACGTCGTCATGACCCTCACCCGGCAAGGTGCGAATGTCAACGCCGACATCGACGCAATCGGGGATCACGTTGGTCTTCATTCGTGACGGACCCCCACCGGCGATGGTGTTGCACGAGAAGGTGGTGTGTGTGCACGCGTGCAGGTGCGGACCGGATCCGGGCGTCGGCAGCGAGTCCAGGAAGTTGTCGATTTGCTCCTCGTCGAGCATGATCTGCTTCGTCTGCTCGTCGACCCCGAGGGTTTCGACCGTGGTCGTCCACAGCTCGTGGAACCGCGGCGGAGGGCGGTAGTCGCCGATCCTTTGGATCACCGCCGCAGCAGTCATCAACGCGTTGTTGGCCTTGAACGGTGCCGACCCATGACCCGGTGTGCCGCGGACACGCAGACGCCGCCAGGCAACACCTTTCTCACCGACGTTGACGGAGATGTACGGGCGCTCTCTCGGACCGCTGTGCAGTCCTCCGTTCTCGGTCAGCACGTAGTCGGAGCGAATCGCATCTGGCTGGTGATCGGCCATCCATTGCATCCCGTGCGCGCTGCCCGACTCTTCGTCGGCGACTGCGAAGTAGATGAGATCGCCACGCGGTCGGAACCCGGTCGCTGCTAGGTGACGGAACGCCACAGCCATCGACGCTGTCAGGTTGAGCATGTCGACGGCACCCCTGCCCCACACCTCGCCATCGACCAGCTCTCCGCCGAACGGATCGCGGGACCAACCGCTTTCATTGACGGGCACGACGTCCGTGTGACCCATCAAGCACAGGCTGGGCGCAGATGGATCGCTGCCCTCGATACGCGCGACCATCGACCCGCGGCCGGGGGTGGGCTCGAACTGCTCGATGTCGAGCCCCGTGGAGCCGAGGAACGTCGCCAGCAGATCGGCATTGCGGGTTTCGAATCCGGACTCGGCGGTCCCGTCGTTGACGCAGCCATTGCGGATCATCGCCTGCAACAGCTCCACCGTCTCACCGGTCAGGATCTCCGAGCTCAGTGCTCCCATCATGTCCCTTGCTCCTTCTGTTCACGGCGAACTCGGCCATCGCACCATTCTGGACTGCCTCGCTCTGAACACATGGAGTCGGGGTATCTACATCGGTTGGTCCGGTCTCTCCTTCGGTGTGTCTGCTCGGCTTGACCTCGGCGTCGGAATCGTTGCCCTCGACGGCCTCGATCTGCTCTGGCCCGAGATTGCAGATCTCGTCGACGTCGTCGAGGTCGAGCCGCAGACGCTTCGGGACGCGGCGCCCGGTGGCTGGCTTCCGAACGAGGCTGCAACACAGTGGCTGCGCAGCATCGACCGGCCGCTCCTCGCACACGGGGACGGCTTTCCCATTGGAGGGCAGAGCGCTCCGGATCCTCGCGGTGTCGCGCTCTTCGGGCAGCACGCCGGCGACCTCGGGGCGCAGCACTGCAGTGAGCACCTGGCGTTCAACCGCAGTGGTTCCGGCGACGGATCGTCGCACGCAGGTTTCCTGCTGCCCCCTCGACAAACATGGTCGACCGTCGACGCTGCAGTCGCCCACATACGTTCGTACCAACAGGTCGTCAGGACGCCGTTCCTCGTCGAGTCGGGCGTCAGTTACCTTCATGCCGCGCCGGATGAGCTGGACGATGCGGCGTACCTCGGCGAGATCGTCGAGCGGGCCGACTGTGGGCTGCTCCTCGACCTCCACAACCTGCTAGCCAATCAGCGCAACGGGAGGCAGACCGTCGCCGACGTGATCGATGGTCTGCCGCTGGACCGCGTGCTCGAGGTACATGTGGCAGGCGGCCTCGAATACTTCGGCTACTGGCTCGACGCGCACAGCGGCCCGTGTGACGACGAGCTGATGGCAATCCTCTCGGCGACATTGCCGCGTCTTCGCAACGTCCGTGCTGTCATCTTCGAGGCGCTTCCGAATTATCTCGTGGAGATGGGCACCGACGGCCTGCGAGCGCAGCTCGAGGCGATCCACCGAATCGTCGATCAGTCGAAATCAGTACGTCGTGCTCGCCCAACGCGTGCCCGTCGACACCCGGCACGCCGCCACCGATCCGTGGTGAGCGATGCCGAGTGACAGCGGCAGGTCATTGCGTACACCACCAGGCGATCGCTGCTTCCGCCTGACGACGATCCCGGATACGTCGTGCTACGCGAGCTGACGGACAAGGCCCGGCTCGAACGAATCGCAGTCGGCTCGCGTCAGACCATCCGCGACCTGGGCGAGAAGATCGGTGTCGCCGGCGCGCGGCAACTTGCGGACAATTACTTGAAGGAGTGCTCTGCCGAAGTGGGGACCGGGGGCGAAGCCGAAGCGTTCGAGCAGTGGTTCGCTGACCGCCACTCCACGTGCTGATCGAGGCGTGGAAGAATTCCGCGTGACCAGTCGAAATCCGCTCATGCCTTTCGTCGGTGCAGTAGCAACAGCCCCGCCGGGGTCAGATTGAAAGGAACAGCATCATGCCCAGGTATGCAGCACTCATCTACGGCACGGAGCCGACGAGCGAGGCCGAGTCGAACTCCGAACTGTGGGGAAAGATCATGGAGGAGTACATGCACTTCGGTGAGGCAGGAGGCGCGGCTGGCGTGATCGGCGGCGGCGAAGCTCTGCAGCCGACGAACACCGCCACGACTATCCAGGTCTCCGGTGGCTCGAAAGGTGGCGACGTGGTGACCACCGACGGACCCTTCGCCGAGACCAAGGAAGCACTCGGTGGCTTCTATCTCCTCGATTGCAAGGACCTCGACGAGGCCATCAAGTGGGCCGCGCAGATTCCCGGGGCGTGGCTCGGCAGGGTCGAGTTGAGGCCCGTGATCGACTTCAGTGGGTCGAGCTGAACGACCCGCTCGACGAGATCATCCGAATCGAGGGTGGCCAGGTCCTGGCCACCCTGATTCGCTTGACGGGAGACATCGACCGGGCCGAAGACGCCCTGCACGATGCTGTCGTGGTCGCCGCCGACTCGTGGCGTCGTGATGGCGCACCGGACAAGCCCGGGGCATGGCTGACAACCGTGGCGCGCAACAAGGCACTCGACCGCTTGCGACGCGAAGCGCGCCGCAAGCCAAAGGAAGAAGAAGCATTTCGACTCCTGACTGAAACGTCGACAGGGACAAATGACAACAGCGACAACCGTGACGATCGGCTGCGCCTGCTGTTCACGTGCTGCCACCCGGCACTGTCACCCGAATCCCAGGTCGCGTTGGCCCTGCGCACGATCTGCGGCTTGACCACGGTCGACATAGCCCGCGTCTTCCTGGTTCCCGAGCCGACCATCGGGCAGCGGATCAACCGGGCCAAGGCGAAGATCGCCACGGCGCACATCCCGTACCGCGTGCCCGAGGCACACGAGTTGCCGGACAGGCTGCGGCCGGTGCTGGCGACGGTGTACGCCGTCTTCACGGCGGGTCATCACGCGCCGGTGGGCGAGCTGGGTGGTCGGCTCGACTTGGCCGACGAAGCCATCCGGCTCGGCCGGGTGCTGGTCGAACTGATGCCTGACGAAGCGGAGTGCGTGGGGCTCCTCGCTCTCGCCCTGGCCACGAACGCCCGGCGAGCGGCGCGCACGGATGCGCTGGGTGAGATCGTTCTGCTCGCTGATCAGGATCGCTCGCTGTGGGACACGGCAGCCATCGCCGAAGCTGCAGCGTTGGTCGACTCCGTGCTGCGCCGCGGGCGCCCCGGTGCGTATCAGATCCAGGCCGCCATCGCCTGCTTGCACGGCACGGCGCTCACGTACGCCGATACCGATTGGCCGCAGATCGCCGAGCTGTACCGGCTGCTGGAGATGCGCTGGCCCACCCCCGTCGTACGCGTGAATCGGGCGGTCGCCGTGGCCGAGGTGGCGGGACCGCGCGCCGGGCTCGGGGTCCTTGCCGAGCTTGTGGGTACGCCGACCGAGCGATGGCACCTGTACTGGTCGACGCGCGCCGACTTTCAACGTCGGCTGGGCGAGACGGCTGCGGCAGCGGATTCGTACAGACACGCGCTCGATTGCCCGTCCAACGACAGCGACCGCCGGTTCGTGATTCGTCGCCTCGCCGAGCTCGAGGGAGCCGAGCCAAACACCCGGTAGGCCATGCGGACCAGTTTGGGCCCGCTGGCTCAAGTCGATCCGGCCGTTGCCGATGAAGGGGCATGGAGAAGCGGGACAATGCGTTGGCATCGGCCACGATCTAGCAGCGGGCCCTTCGCCGGGCCCCGGGTCGCCTTCGTGATGTCGGGCGGTGGATCGCTCGGCGCGATGCAGGCCGGCCAGCTGCGTGCCCTCTTCGAAGCGGGGATCACACCCGACCTCGTGATCGGCGTCTCAGCCGGCGCACTCAACGGAGCAGCGATCGCTCACCAACCGACAATCGAAACGGCCGACCAGCTCGCGACGATCTGGTCCGGCCTACGGAAGACCGACATCTTCCGTGGCTCGCGTCACGAGCGGGCGTGGCATGTGCTGCGGCACCACCCGCATCTCTACCGCTCCGACGGGCTGGTCGATCTCGTCAACCGGTTCTTGCCGGTGAACGATCTCGCCCACCTCTCCATACCGTTCGAAGCTGCAACGGTCAACCTCGACGAGGCCCGGATCGACTTCCATTCCACCGGCGATCCACGCGATGTGCTTGTCGCTTCCGCTTCGTTGCCTGGGGTCTTCCGTCCAGTGATGATCAACGGCAGCAGGCATGTTGACGGCGGGATCGCCGTCAACCTCCCGATCCAACGAGCTCGCGATCTCGGCGCCACGTTGATCATCGCTTTCGACTGCAAGGCCGGAACCAGACACCAATTGCCGGCGTCGATGTCGGCGCTCGGCGTGCTGACGTCGTCGATCGCAATTGCCCGCGAGATCCTCACTCCTGCACACGATCATCCGAACGTCGTTCGCCTGCCCGCGCCCGACACGCAGGGCATCGGCATATACGATTTCAGCCAGAGTGCCCGACTGGCGAACGAAGGGCACCAACTGGTCTCGGCATTTCTCGCCGAACGCCCGGAGCTGACCTCGTCGCGGAGCTTCTCAGCTGCCTGACAGCAGCTCGATCGACACCTCGCGCATCCGGTACTTCTGGATCTTGCCCGTGACCGTCATGGGGAACTCGTCGGTGATGTGCATGTAGCGCGGGATCTTGTAGTGGGCGATCCGGCCGCGGCAGAACGCCGCCAGCTCGTCGCGCGTCAAGGTGGCGCCTTCGCGCAGCCGCACCCATGCCATCAGTTCCTCGCCGTACTTCTCGTCGGGAACTCCGATCACCTGTACGTCGACGATGGCGGGATGCGAATAGAGGAACTCCTCGACCTCTCGCGGATAGATGTTCTCGCCACCGCGAATGACCATGTCCTTGATGCGCCCGACGATGCTCACATACTGATCGTCGTCCATGACTGCGAGATCGCCCGAGTGCATCCATCCCTCGCTGTCGATCGCATCAGCGGTCCTGCCCGGTTCGTTCCAGTACCCCAGCATCACCGAGTAACCCTTCGTGCAGAACTCACCGGGCTCGTTCAGACCGACGGTCTCGCCCGTCGCCGGATCGACGACCTTCACCTGCAGGTGCGGCAGAACCCGCCCGACTGTGCCGACGCGCTTGTCGAGGGGGTCGTCGGGCGACGTCTGGGTGGACACCGGAGATGTCTCGGTCATGCCGTAGCCGATCGTCACCTGGGTCATGTGCATCTCGTCGACGCACTGCTTCATGACCTCCACGGGGCACGGCGAGCCAGCCATCATCCCGGTTCGCAGGGACGTGAGGTCGAACGTATGGAAGTCGGGATGGGCAAGCATGGCGATGAACATGGTCGGCACACCAAGCACGCTCGTGCAGCGCTCGTCCTGCAGCGTCTGCAGCGTGGCCAAGGGCTCGAACGACGGCGCCGGCAGCACGGTCGTCGTGGCGTGGGTGAGGTTGGCCAGGTTCCCGATCACCATGCCGAAGCAGTGGTAGAAGGGCACGGGGATGCACACCCGGTCCGCCTCGGTGTAGCGGAACCCCTCGCCGAGGAAGTAGCCGTTGTTGAGCAGGTTGCGATGGCTGAGGGTTGCCCCCTTCGGGAAACCGGTGGTGCCGCTGGTGTACTGAATGTTGATGGGATCACGGTTGGTCAGCGATTCGCCGCGCGCCGCCAGCTCGTGCGACGCAACACTGTCGCCGGCCGTCAACAGGCCGTCCCAATCCGGCGTCGCCAGCAGAACGACGTGCTCCAGATCCGGAAGGGACGGCCGGACCTCGGCGATCATCCCTGCGTAGTCGCTCGACTTGAAGGCCGTCGCTGCAACCAGTGCCCGGCAACCCGACTGCTCCAGCGCGTACCGCAGTTCCTCTGTCTGATACGCCGGATTGATGTTGACTAGGACCAGTCCCGCCTTGGCCGCAGCGAACTGGATGTACACCCACTCCACGTTGTTCGGGCTCCACATGCCAACGCGGTCTCCCGTGCGCAGTCCGAGGCTCATCAGGCCGCGGGCGACCTGATCGACACGATCCGCAAGCTGGCGATACGTCAACCGAATGCCCTGGAACGGCGCCACCAACGCCTCCCGATCAGGGTGCGCGGCGACCGTACGGTCGAAGGCTGACCCGATCGTGTCTTCCAACAACGCAGTCGTCGTGTCGCCGATGGCGTGTGCCGTGCCGTTCATGCGGACCCCCTTCGAAACTGATCGACAACGTGACTGTACCTTCGGGCGGCACTCGCTGAATTTCGCAACCGTGGGCGCGGCTAGGGTCCAGCTCGGGTGATACCCATGCCAGCGCATCGACAAATGGGGGCAATGTGAACGAGATCATCGTCGGAGTTGACGGAAGCGATACAGCTCGCAAGGCAGCTGAGGCCGCAGCAGAGATGGCCACTGCCTACAACCGACCGCTGCACATCGTCACCTCCATGACCCGAAACACGACTAGAGAGGTCCACGGCGGAGGGTCCGAGGTGTGGCACTTCGACTCGATCAGCCTCGCCGAGGAATCGCTCAAGGCGCTGTGCGGTCAGCTGAAGACGACATCGCCCATCACGCATGCCGTGGTGATGAGTGATCCGGCCAGCGGGTTGTGCGAAGAGGCCGTTCGCCTGAAGGCGTCGACGATCGTCGTCGGCAACAAGCGTGTGCAAGGCGCCGCCAGGGTTCTCGGTTCGATCGCCGGCGATGTCGCCAAGCAGGCGCCCTGCAACGTCTTCATCGTTCACACCGTCGAGAGGTGACCCCCTCGTTCAGCTGACGGCCGGCTGTTGCTGGGTGATGCAGTGGATGCCGCCGCCGCAATCGAAGATCGGGCGGGCCTCGACCAGGACGACTTTCCGTCCCGGGTACAGACGGCTCAACGTTGATGCAGCTTCTTCGTCGCGCGGGTCGTCGAATGAACACAGGATCACTGCGCCGTTGCACACGTAGTGGTTGATGTACGACCAATCGACGATGTCGCCATCAGCGTGAGTCACCGTGGGAGCTTCGATCTCGACAACCTCGATTTGGCGGCCGCGCGCATCGGAGCTGCCTCGCAGGATCTCGAGGTTCTCCTTGCAGACCTCGAAGTCCGGATGGTCCGGATCGGATTGCGAATGAGCAACCAACAGGCCGGGGCGGACCCAGGCCGCGACGATGTCTACATGGCCGCGTGTGCCGAATCGCTGGTAGTCCTTCGTGAGGCCACGCGGGAGCCAGATGACCTTGTCGACGCCGAGTGATGACTCGAGCTCGGCTTCCACCTGCTCTGCAGTCCAACCGGGATTTCGATACGGGTCGAGCTGCACGGTGCGGGTGGCCAAGACGGTGCCCTCGCCGTCGATGTGGATGCCGCCACCCTCGTTGACCATCGGCGAATCGAACAGCTCCGCGCCGGCGAGCTCCGCAGCGAACGCAGCGACGTGCTGCTCGTCCTCCCACACGCAGAACTCCTGCTGACCCCAGCCGTTGAACCGCCAGTTCACCGCGCCGAGGCGGCCATCGGGACGTGTGACGAAGGTCGGGCCGCTGTCCCTGAACCAGCACTCGTCGATCGGTGTCTCGTAGATGGTGACCGAGGGATCGACAAGGGCGCGGGCCGCATCAGCGTCGCCCACATCGCAGATCAGGAACACGGGCTCGAACTCGGCGATGGCATTCGTGACGTCTGTCCACACGCGTCGGTAGTGACCGAGCTCGCCGTCGGGATCATCGCCGAACGTGGTGTTGGCCGGTGGGAACTCCATCCATGTGCGCTCGTGGCGCGCCCACTCGGGGGGCATCGAGAAACCTGCAACGCTGCTCATCTGGTCACAGAAAGTACAGGCGGCTCAGTGACACCGAGTCGGCCGGATCGGAGTAGACGGTGTCGCCGTC
>JANPGV010000007.1:0-4174 GCA_031424145.1 Ilumatobacteraceae bacterium | reverse complement strand
CGCGCCGCATCGTCGAGGCCCAGCAGGATCTCGCCTGGCGTCAACACACCTGCTCGGGCTGCTGCCATCTCGATCGCCAGCGGCAAGCCGTCGAGTCGTTGGCAGAGTCTCTCGATGGTTGCGGGGTTGTCGAGCCGCGTCGCGCCGGCCTCGGCGGCTCGTTCGACGAACAGCTGCACCGCAGCTTGAGGTGACCCACGGGTGTCGACCGCCCCGTCCCACGGCAATGGACCGAGCCGCAGCACCGTCTCGGCCCGCAAGCCGAGTGGCTCACGGCTGGTGCAGAAGATGCCAACACCCGAGCTGCCCTCGAGGATGGTCGCCGCCACTCGTGCCGTGGCTTCTCGAACGTGCTCTGCGTTGTCGAGGATGAGCAACGCGTGCCTGCCGGCAAGGTGGCTGACGACATCGGCGAGGGCGTCGGAGTCAGCGCGCGTCCGTACGCCGAGTGCACCGGCGATGGCCCCCGGTACGAGGCCGCCGTCATCCAACACCGCAAGGTCCACGAACCACACGCCGTCGGGCCAGTCGTCGAGTGAACGAAGACCGTGCTCGATGGCCAGCCGTGTCTTGCCCACCCCGCCCGGACCGACGAGGGTGACCGCCTTGGATGGCCGCGTCATCTGCGTGAGGTGGTCGAGCTCCGCGTCGCGCCCGAGGATCGACGTCAGCGGAGTTGACAGGTTGTGGCGATCCGCCGGCAACACCCGCAATGCCGGGAACGTGTCGTCGAGGCCTTCACCGTGCACCTGCCAGAGCTCGACCGGATCGTCGAAATCGCGGACTCGAAACCTGCCGAGCGACTGCAACGACAACGGAGGTGGGAGCTGCACCCCGTTGGCGGCGTCTGCCGACACGACGATCTGGCCGCCGTGACCCGTGTTGACCACCCGCGCAGCCTGATGCACGGCGAAGGCCACGTAGTCGCGTTCATGAGGAATCGCGACTCCCGAGTGCACACCCATCCGAACGCGCAGCGGCGCTCCGGTTGGCCACGGTTCGGCACCGAGCGCGAGTTGCCCGTCGGCGCAGGCGATGATCGCATCGGCGGCAGAATCGAACGCAACGAAGAACGAGTCCCCCTCGGTGTCAACCTCGTGGCCGTCGTGTCGACGCCACGCATCGCGGAGGATCTCACGATGGCGATCGAGCGCGGACGCGTACCCGTCGCCGAGAGTGCGAACGAGACGCGTCGACCCTTCGATGTCGGTGAACACGAACGTGACGGTGCCGGATGGCAACCTGGTTCCCCCAGCAACCATCTCCATAGCCTTCCACGCCCCAAGTACGGGCGAATCACTTGTCGCATTGATTTGACCTTGGACCATTTGGTACTAGCACCTATGGCCAATTGCATCAGCGGGGTAGTTGTCGTCAACTGAGGGACTGGGACGCCTTGAAAAGGTGCGAAAGGGTCGTCATGGCGCGGAGCAACTTGATCAGGAAGGCCGTCGCCACGGTTTTCGTCGCCATCGTCGTGGTACCGGTGGTAGGTGGACTCGACGGAATCGCCAGCGCAGTCCCACCCCCAGCTCCGACGCTCTCGTCGCCTGCTAACGGCGCAAGTGTCACGATCCCCGTGACGATCTCCTGGTCGCAGGTGGCAGGCGCAGGTGGCTACAACTGGGAGGTCAGCCTGTCGTCGACCTTCACGTCGGTGATCGAGAGGAATCTCTCCCTGTTGATCGGCGCTGCGACGACTCAAGACATCGTCAGCGGATTACCGAACGGCACCTACTTCTGGCGAGCCCAGGCGGTCAGTACCGCCGTCGAACCGGGGGCCTGGTCGTCGCCGCGCAGCTTCACCGTCACCGGGGCAGGACCGGGCGCGCCTGGCACAGCAACGCTCAACCCGCCGCTGAACGCAACGCAGTTCCACTCGTGGGAGAACATCACGTTCACGTGGAGCGCCGTGCCCGGCGCCGTCGGCTACGTCCTCCAGGAGTCGACCGATCCGACCTTCCCCGTCGACACGAGGGTTCGCCAGGTCAACATTCCCGGCCCGACCGAGGTGATCTCGTTGAACCCGAGCATTCAGGGGAACTTCAAGGCACGCGTCATCGCGGTCAACGCGAGCGGCCTCATGGGAGCGCCGTCGAACACGGTCGACTTCAGTGTCGCCGACAGCAACCCGTTCCCTGCGCCGCCGACGCTGGTGGCGCCGAACAACGGGACCTCGCAGCAGTTGCCGTTGACCCTCTCCTGGACCCATGTACCGAACCACCAGGACCTCGGGTACCAACTGCAGATCGCCACGAACTCCTCGTTCACATCGATCGAGTCCTCGTTCGGGCTCACGGAGAACTCGAAGATCGTGTCGGCCCTCACGCCGGGGACGAAGTTCTGGCGGGTGCGCTCACAGCATGGCTACATCGGAGCCGACCCGGCCTACACCGCCTTCTCGGCGACGGGGACGTTCACGGTGCTGGCGACGCCGCTGCGAATGGGTGCGGTCACGTTCCCGACCACCAAGTTCAGCGGTGGTGAAGCGCGCGGCACGCTGGAGATCACCGGCAACGCGCCGGTGGGTGGCGCCACGGTCACGCTGACCACCGATCGTCCCGATCTCCTGCCCGAGCTCCCGAGCTCGAGGGTGGTGCCGGCGGGCACCTCATCGATCGAGGTGCTCGTGGCCCCCACCGGATTCCCCAACTCGCTCAGGGGCATGCGTGTCGGCTTTGTCACGACGCCTACGCCGGCGACAGTCACCGCGACATACAACGGAACGTCGGTGTCCACCACGATCACAATCGTGCCTCCGAAGCTGAACGACACTCCGTTCCAGTTGTTCCCGCAACAGGCCACGGGTGGCGCCGACATGTTGGGGATCCTCGATCTCGAGGTCGGCTGCTTCGCCGGCTTCTGCGATGGCCTGGCGCCTCCGGGAGGGTTCCAGGTCAGCCTGTCGAGCTCTTCGCCGGCAGCGACCGTGCCCGCCACAATGACCATCCCCGCAGGCGCGGGTGGCGACCAGTTCCCGATCCAGACAAGTCCCGTGACACGCGATACCACCCTGACGATCAGCGCCAGTGCCGGCGGCGTGACCACCTACTTGCCGATCAGGCTGACCCCTTCGCCCGCGCCCACCTCGCTGACGCTGGACCCGATCCAAACGGACAATGGCTCGCGCGGGATCATCAGGATTCCTCTGTCCTCGCTGCGCGGACACGATCAACTGTTGCGGTTGACGAGCAGCAACCCGGCGGTTGCATCGGTGCCACAATTCGCCACCGTGCCGGCGTCGACGGACGTCGGAATCTTCTTCATCACCACGAGCGCCGTGACCACCCGGACGGTGGTCACGATCTCGGCCACTGGTGGCGGCGTCACCCAGTCCGCTGATCTCATCGTCGTTCCCATCGTGCCGGCGCTGACGGGCTTTTCCGTCAGTCCGACCAGTGTCCCCGGAGGTACGTCGGCCACCGGTACCGTCACCCTCGGCACCGCTGCACCATCGGGTGGAGCGACAGTCAGCCTCAGCAGCAACCTGCCCGGGTCGGCCAGCGTTCCGGCGACCGTCACCGTGCCTGCAGGTGCGACGAGTGCATCGTTCACCATCACGACATTCCCGGTGGACAACACGACAGCGCAGCTCACCGCAACTCTTGGCAGTACGACCCTATTTTCGGCGCTCAGCATCACTCGCGCCCCGGCCGTCGCCATCTCGACGCTCTCGCTCAGCCCATCGACTGTCGTCGGAGGCGCTTCGTCGACCGGCACCGTCACCCTGAACGGGGCCGCACCGTCGGGCGGAGCGGTCGTGACACTTTCCGGCAACTCCGCGGTCGCTACGGTGCCGGCCAGCGTCACCGTTCCTGCCGGGGCGACGAGCAGGACCTTCGCGGTGACGACGACAGCTGTCTCGAACACAACTTCGGTCACCATCTCCGGATCATTCGGCGGCGCCACGGCCAGCCGCACATTGACGGTGAATCCGCTCGCTGCGCCCACGTTGCAGACGCCAGCCAACACGGCGACAGGCGTAGCCCTGCCGGTGGCATTCGACTGGACGGATGTCATCAACGCGGTGGACTACGAGATCCAGGTCGACAACACCTCGACGATCTCGGCGCCGTTCGTTGCCAACCAGATCCTCAACGTGTCGCAGGCTTCTATCGGTGGTCTCCCTGCCCAGCAACTGTGGTGGCGAGTGCGGGCTCGAAACGCGTCCGGC
>JANPGV010000006.1:0-6593 GCA_031424145.1 Ilumatobacteraceae bacterium | reverse complement strand
GGGTGTCCGATCTCGGTGCCGTCGGGTCGGTAGGTGTGCCAGTGTCCGAATTGATCGCGTGACGTTCGGTAGCCGCGTTGTTTCCATCGGTTGTGGCGGGCGCAGGCGCTCGCTCCGTTGTCGGGCCGCGTGGGACCGCGACTGGCCCAGGGAGTGGAGTGGTCGGTTTGACAGCGCCCGGAGCGGAGACCGCATCCGGGCCAAATACACCATCGATCCCCGAGTAACACCGCGTCGCGGGCGCCGCCAGTGAACAGTCGTGATCGACGGCCGAGATCGATGACCACCCCAGCCGTGTCGAGCACGACTCGACGAACGTGCCCGCACAGTGCGGCAGTCAGCACGTCGGCCGGATCGAGTTGGTGACCGGTGGAGGTCTCGCAGCGACGGTGGTCGACCGATTCGGGATCGAGCGGTGCGACCCCGGCGCCGGCAAGAGCGGCGAGGTGATGCTCGAAGGTTGCCTGGTCGACGAGCACGTTGACAAGCGGATCGAACCGGCCCGCCGAGCCTGAGGCAGCGGCAGCGGCGAACACCGCAACGAGAGCGTCGAAGCGTCGCTGAGCGTTGCTGCGCTCGAGCAGCGCCGGCACCATCGCGGCACCATGGTCGGCGACACCCGCGTCCCAATCGGCATGGAACTCGGCATCGCAGAATCGGCCGAAGATCTCCTCGATCATCGCGCCGGCAACTACCCCTCCTCGAGCATCGATATACACGTGCTCACCAAGAATGCTGACATGCGCATCGCGACGGTCGTGAGCCTGCTGATGGGCGGCGTGAGCACCATCGGCGTCAGCGAGCGCCTCCCAGCGCCTGACCACGACCGAGAACTCGTCAAACCACAGGCTGGTCGCATGACCGAGCAACAGCGTCGCCGACGTCGTCAACTGATCGCCACAGCGCGGGTTGGCGAACACACGCGCCAACAACCGTCCTTGCGACAGACCCAGCGATCCCGAATGAGCGGCGACTCGAGTGGCCGGAACCGCATGCAACATGCGAGCGGATTGAACCACTGCCTTCGTCTCGCCCCCGGACCAATTGCACGCCGCCTTGACCCACCCCGAGACCGAAGCATGACCATCCTCGCCAAAGGCGGCCGTGCGCCCGGCAATTCGAACAGTCTCCGCTATCAACGCATCGACCCGCCGCCGGGCCACATCCAAGTCGCGCAACGTTTGCTCCAGCTCCCGCGCCCCAAGTCCCTCGAGATCGGCAACCTCCGGCAACTCGATCGAACACATGATCGAAGTATGACATGGGGGTGCCACACAGAACAGAGGCTGCCGATCTCGAAGTTGCCCACCACTCGCGGGCTGAGGTCGATCGGCGGTTGATCGATCCAGCGGCCGTGTACGAATTGGAACTGAACGCAACTGCCCGGCTGCACGCGCTGCGCAAGCTTTCCGGTAGGCGTGCAGTCGAGCGGCCCGGCTCCGACGGGCACTGGGCCTGTGAATTCCCGCATCGCCTGATCGAGCGCGACGGGGCTGGCCTCGGCGGGACCGCCATGGACTTTGCGACTTACGCGCCGGCCCGGCAGGCTTGTCGGGCATGGACTGGCCCACGTGGGATCAGGCGGCGGTCGTCGCCGCGTTGTGTGGGCTGATTTGGCTCGTCCTTCGACGCATACGTCCCACGCGCGTACGAGTCGCGATGATGTCTGCGACGTTAGAGCTCGCTCTTGTGGCCTCGCTCTACTCCGTGTGGCGGCTTGCACGAGTGCTGCCGCTGGCCCAACCCGAAGGTGCGATCGATCGTGCCCGCCAGATCGATCGATTGCAACACACTCTGCACATGCCGACCGAGTTGTCGTTGCAGCGCTTCGTGCTGCGTTACGAATGGTTGGCGCGGTTCACGAATGCGTACTACGCGATCGTCCATGTACCGGCGCTGATCGTGTTCCTGGTGTGGTTGTTCGTTCGCCACAAGGACGTGTACCCGCGATGGCGAAACTCGCTGGCAATCCTGACCGCGTTCTGTGTCGTCATCCGATTTGTCCGCGTTGCGCCGCCACGGTTCCTGCCCGACCTCGGTTACATCGATCTCTCGACGCGTTACGGCATGTCGATCTACGGACCCGTCGGAACCGGCGTCTCGGATCAGTTCGCGGCCATGCCGTCGATCCATGTGGGGTGGGCGGCTCTCGTGTCGTTCGCCATCGTCGCCGTCAGCACCAGCCGCTGGCGTTGGCTGTTCCTCCTCCACTTCATATTGACGATGCTGGTCGTGTCGGCCACCGGCAACCACTGGTGGATGGATGGGATCGTCGCCGTGGTGTTGCTCGCGATCGCACTAGCCATCGACACCGCGGTGCGCAGCGTCGCTCGGTCGCGAAAGCTCACCCGGCTTGATCGTGAACCTGCCATGGAAGGCACGGCCGCGGACCCGATCGACCTCTTGTTGCCAAGCTCTCTTCCGACACTCGAGCCCATGGAAGCAGAGTGACTCGTTCACTCGGAGTCGGGTTCCTCGGCGCGGGTCTTGTCACGCAAGCGATTCATCTTCCAACGCTGGCGAATCTGCCGGACCGCTTCCACGTCGCCAGCGTGATGGACGTCGACTCGACTGTCGCCGAGCGAGTCGCCAAACGCTGTGGGGCAACCTCCACCACAGACCCGGACGCGATCCTGCTGGATCCGAACGTCGACGTAGTCGCGGTGTGCGGCCCCAACGCGGTTCACGCCTCGCAGGTGATCGCCGCCTGCGCTGCCGGCAAGAGAGCTGTGCTGTGCGAGAAACCCCTCGCTGTCAGCCTCGTCGAGGCAGAGCAGATCAAAGGCGCGGCGTCGACGTCGGGTACTCGAGTGGTCGTCGGTGCGATGCACGTGTACGACCCGGCCTATCGCGCCGCACGTCGAGCATGGCTCGAGGTCAACGAATCGTCCGTGTTCACGCAATCGACCATCTTTCTGCCGTCCAACGGCCACTTCACCGACCAGGCCGGCGAGCCGGCATCGCTGACGGAGTCGTCGCCCGCCTCTCCTCGTGCTGATCCAGTACCGGACGCGGCCATGCTCCGAGGTGCCATTCTCGGCCTCGCCATTCACAACCTTCCGCTCGTTCGCCAGTTCCATCCACGTGTGGGCCGCGTCGTGTCGGCGCGGTTCATCAAACCGTTCGGCTACACGGTCGTCGTCACCGACGAAGCGCGCACCGTCGAACTTCTCGCGTACATGGAAGGGAGGTGGCCGCCCCATTGGACGTTCCGGGCGGTGGGCGAGAAGAGTGAGCTCCGAGCCAACTTTCCACCGTCATTCGTGCTGGCCGGTTCGTCCAAGGCCGAGGTGATAGGCGGGGGTTCGACGAGCGTTTTCGAGTTCGACACCAACGGTTACCAATGTGAGTGGGAGTCGCTTCACGATGTAGTCACAGGCGAAGCGGAGCCGCTCGTGTCGCTGGATGATGTCGTCGACGACATCCGTTACGCCGTCGATCTCGCCGATCAGGTCGACCGGCTGGTCGGAGCGGAGTCGTGACGGCCTGCACCATCTCGATCGATCCCGCCGGACCGTACTCGGTCCTGCATCGCACTGTCCTGGCCAGTCTGCCGAACAGCTATCGGCTGGTGGACGGCGCGGCCGAAGTGGTGCTGGTGTCGGCGAGCGACGCAATCGCAACGGAACAGGCCGTCGATGGGGGAGCGCGTGCCGTGGTTCTCGACAGGCCGGGTCGGCTGTCAGTCGAGCAACTCGTTGCTCTCGAAACCGTTGCCGAGCAGCATGGTTGCGCATTGGTTCCCGGCCCCACGTACGGGCCTCGTCTCGCTGCGGCCCCGGACCTGCTCGACGGGGCCAAGATCGACCTCGTCGAGAGCACCATCACCTCGAGCGACAGCCTGCGATCCTCATTGGTCGAGCAGCTCGCGCTGTTGCGCCAGGTGCTCGGCGCGGTTGCGTCGATTCGCGTTCTGCATTCATCGGTGTCCACCTACACCGTGGAGGTATCGATGGCCGACCATCCTCGGTCGCAGGTTCTGCTGAACGGTTTGGCCTCGACGAGCGGCATCGAGGAAGCGTCGTTGCACGCGATCGGCCGCGACAGGCACCTGGCGGTGCGGATCGACGCGGGCCCAGTTGCCCGTCCGGCCGACATCAGTCTGTTCGACCGTGGCGGACGGCATTCACCGTGGCCGGTGCACCAGCACGGTCATCGCATCACGTTGAGGTTGCTACACGAGATGTTGATCGGAGGCGAGGGCGGCATCTCGTACTCGATTGACGATCTCCGTCACGATGTGCGGCTTGCCGATGCGCTGACGGACGGATGACTAGTTCGACGCGTTGTTCTTGACGACCAGGACGGCGATGTCATCGGCTGGAGTTCGGTCGCCGATCAGGGTTTCGAGGATGAGATCGATCAGGTTGTCCGGCTCGTCGAGGCTGTGGGAAGAAGACAACAAACCGATCATTTCGGCAATGCCCGCGTCGAATGTTCGGTCACGTCGTTCGACCAGACCATCGGTGTACATCACGACCTGTGCGCCGGCTGCGAATGGCAGCACGACCGGCTCATAGCGCGACGCCGCAACACCCAGCCACGCTCCATTCGCAGCGTCCAGCAACTTTACCGTTCCCGATGGATCGATGAGCAGCGGGGGCGGGTGTCCGGCGGTTGCGTACGTGAGGGTCGAGCGCGACCTGTCAATGACGACGAGCGCGGCGGACGCGAGGATCCTCTCGCCGCGCCGCACGAGGACTCTTGTCAGACGATCGAACACGTCCGCCACGGGTACCCCATCATCCAGAAGAGAGGTGATCAGGCCGCGGATGAGGGCCATGTCGGCGGCAGCCGAAAGCCCGTGTCCGACGACGTCACCGACGATCAGGGCAAGGCGGCCATCTTCGAGGAGGACGCCTTCGTACCAGTCGCCGCCGACGGAGGAGGACGCGCCTGCTGGGAGGTAGCGGGCCGCAGTCGTGAGCCCGTCCATTGTCGGCAGCTCACTGAGGAGACGAAGGTGCAGTTCGCCGATGAGGTCGTGCTCCGCTTCGTAGGTCTCCGCGCGTTCGATGATCTCGGCGCACAACTCTCCGAGCGCGCGCAGGGCTTTGTCGAGATTCAGGTCGAACGAGGGGGCAACGGCCCATGCGAAGCCGAGTGCCCCGATCGCCGTTCCATCGACGCGGATCAACGGAAGTGAGACCGTCGCCGCAAATCCTGCCGCCGATGTGTCGGCCCACATGTCGGGAAAGCGATCTGCATAGTCGCCGCGGCCTGACAAGGCGACGACCTGACCGCTTCGTACCGCGACGGCGATGGGGAAATGCGTATCGATGTCGAACTCGACGTACCGGTGGGCGATCGACGCGTCGAGGAAGTTTCCGTGGAACAGCCGGATGGTTCGCCGGTCGGTGCGGTCCAGCAGGGCGAAGTTCGAGTAGTCGGCGCCGATGCAGGTCGCGGCGCGCAGGGCAACAAATTGCGCCATCTCGACCCCGGAGCTCTTCGGCGGCCGCCTGGCATGCGGTTGATCGGCCACGGCAGTGCCCGCGCGGACCACCCCGCCTGTGGCGTCGGCAGTCAGATGATCGGGCACGCCGCGAACGGTACTCCAGCGAAAGGAAAGGTCCGATATGGGACCCTGTGCCCTATGTCTCCGCGAAATTGGGCGCAGGATCTACTGGGTTGAGTTGCGGACCTCGTCGACTCACATCACAGGGAGACAAATGACTAACAGGACAAAGAAGATGGGCTATCTCGCGCTCGCCACCAGTTTGGCGATCGGGTTGACGATGAGCACGATGACGACCGCGGGTGCGGCTCCGCCGTCCGTTGTCGTGTACGACTCGATCGGCGCAACTTTCCCCGGAAACGTGCCCAGCCTGGGCTTTCAGGCGACCCAAACGAGCGAGTTCGGTGATCGTGTCGTCTTGGCAGACGGCCCTCGGAAGCTCAAGTCGGTCACTGTCCTGATGTCGAGTTGGGGCTGCCAGAGCCGGGTGAATGGCCTATGCCAGACCACTCCCGGTAGCACATTCAGCCACCCGCTGACGTTGACGATCTACAACCCGACAGCCGGGGTCGAGGTCGGGACTGCAATTGCCACAGCGACACAGACGTTCGCTATTCCCTTCAGGCCGAGTGCCGACCCGCTATGCGTCGGCAGTGATGCGGGCAAGTGGATGAAAGATGGCACTTGTTTCAACGGGTTCGCAACTCCGGTCACCTTCGTCTTCAGCGGCACAGTTGGGCTGCCGAGCGACGTGGTCTGGGGCATCTCGTACAGCACGAGTACCTACGGTACGGCCCCGTTGGGATACGACGCGGCCTGTTTCTCGACCCCCCAAGGGTGCGGATATGACTCTTTGAATGTCGGACTATCCGAAACCGGCGCGCCTACAGTCGGCACCGATTTCGACTCCGATGCTGTGTATTGGGACACGGATACTGCCGCTTGGTACTGCGACGGCGGGCTCGCTGGAGTCGGCATCTTTAGGAGTGACTCTTGCTGGACCGGGTTCCGGCCGATGGCGCAGATCACGACGAGCGTCGCGACTGTCGGGCCGCCGACCAACAAGGATCAGTGCAAGAAGGATGGTTGGAAGACCTTCAACAATCCGTCGTTCAAGAACCAGGGCGATTGCGTG
>JANPGV010000005.1:0-12914 GCA_031424145.1 Ilumatobacteraceae bacterium | reverse complement strand
CACGAGGAGCTGTTCACGCTGCTGGTCAAGGACCTCTACAGCAGCTACAAGGATCTGCCCCTCATCATCTACCAGATCCAGACCAAGTTCCGCGATGAGGCCCGCCCCCGCGCCGGCCTGCTACGCGGGCGCGAATTCGTGATGAAGGACTCGTACAGCTTCGATCTCACCGACGAAGGGTTGGAGGCGAGTTACCAACGCCATCGCGTGGCTTATCAACGGACCTTCGACCGCCTCGGTCTTCCGTACGTGATCGTGTCGGCCATGAGCGGCGCGATGGGCGGCTCGGCCAGCGAGGAGTTCCTCGCCCCGATGGAGGTGGGCGAGGACTCGTACGTCCGCTGCACCAACTGCGACTACGCGGCCAACACCGAGGCGGTGCGAGTCGCCGTACCGGCGGCGATTCCGTATGACACGGCGCCGCCAGCACGGGTTGCCGACACGCCCGACACGCCGACCATCCAGACGCTGGTCGATCTCATCAACAGCCGCGAAGACCTACGCCGCTCCGACCGTGAATGGACCGCAGCGGACACTCTCAAGAACGTCGTCGTCAAGCTCAAACACCCCGACGGCCGCGTCGAGGCCCTCGCGGTCGGCGTGCCGGGCGATCGTGAGGTCGACATGAAGCGACTCGAGGCACAACTCGGTCCGGCCGAGATCGAGCCGTTTACCGAGACCGACTTCGCAGCTAATGAGCACCTGGTCAAGGGCTACATCGGGCCGGGAGTCCTGGGGGCTGACAAGCCCGCAGGCGTCCGTTATCTGCTGGATCCACGAATCGTCGAAGGCACCCAATGGGTCACGGGCGCAGATCAGCCCGGCCGCCACGTCCTGTATCTCACGGCTGGGCGCGACTTCACCGCCGACGGAACCGTCGAAGCCGCCGAGGTCGTCGACGGCGATCCGTGCCCCGTCTGCGGATCGGCCCTGGAGATCGCCCGCGGGATCGAGATCGGCCACATCTTTCAACTGGGTCGCAAGTACGCGACGGCTCTCGGGCTCAACGTGCTCGACCAGAACGGCAAGCAGCAGGTCGTAACCATGGGCTCCTATGGCATCGGCGTCTCTCGCGCGGTGGCTGCGATCGCCGAGATGAACTGCGACGACAAAGGTCTGATCTGGCCTCGCGAGGTTTCGCCTGCCGACGTCCACATCGTCGCCACCGGCAAGGCCGGCGATCCTCAGTTCCCGGCCGCTGAACAGTTGGCCACCGATCTCGAGGCCGCGGGCCTGCGGGTGATGCTCGACGACCGCGTCGGAGTGTCACCGGGCATCAAGTTCAACGACGCCGAACTGATCGGCGTGCCGACGATCATCGTCGTCGGACGAGGCCTGGTCGACGGTGTGGTGGAGGTCAAGGATCGGCGTTCCGGCGAACGTCGCGATGTCCCGATCGGCGAAGTGGCTGCCCACCTGTCCGCAAGGTTGTGACCAAGGCCTCTGGATGCTTCGCTGCGGGCCAGTTTCACTGTGCCTATGGAAGTACTGCTGATCGAATCATCGCCAGGCGTCGCCAGCACCCTTCGGCAACGGCTGGTTCGCGACGGGCACGACGTCATCTCGTGCAACGATTCTCACGGTGGGCCATGCCGCGGGGTCGATTCACACGAGTCATGCCCCATGGAGCAGCACATCGACGTAGCCGTCCTGGCTCGCGATCGCCGGGCTGCTCCGAGTCTCAACGAAATGGGATCCGTGTGCGCAGTGACGCATCGTGTACCGCTGGTGACGCTCCATCCCGGCGACGAGTTCGGGCCCGGCGCCAGCACTGAGGTCGCTGCCGCCGTCGCCCGCCGCGAGGTCGAGGCGGCGTACGTCGCGGTGGTTCGTCGCGAGCTCAGGCACGTTGTCGACGACATCACGGTCGCCAGGGAACATCAGCGGATACATGTCGTCCTCACCATCACGACGTCGCCGGACGCACGAGGTGTCAGCAGCCTCGCCGATCGAGCTCGGCATGCCGTGCGCCAGTACGACCGCACGACACCGGTCGTCGACATCTCCGTTCTCGTCGCTGAGCCAACTATCGAGTAGAACGATCCCTGTGCCACGAGTGCAGGGAGACAACTGATGCCGTTGAACCCGGAAGCGGTCGGAACTGTCGGCGAGCCGTACCAGGCTTCATGGAGCTCGAAGGATGCTCTGTTGTACGCGGTCGGGATCGGTGCGGGCACGAGCGAGCTCGCCTACACGACTGAGAACACGAACACCGTCGATCAACAGGTCTTCCCGACGTTCGCAGTTGTCGTCGGTTGGGGTGCCGGCTCGGCGATGCGCAACATCGGCACGTTCAACCCGGCGCTGCTCGTACACGGCCAGCAGTCGATCACCCTGCACAAGCCGCTGCCGGTCAAAGGAACTGCAAGCCTGCAGGAGCGCGTCACGGCCATGTACGACAAGGGCAAAGCGGCCGTGGTCGTCACCGAGACGGTCGCGACTGACGCCGCCGACAGCCAGCCGTTGTTCACCAATGTCTCGTCCGCGTTCATTCGCGGCGAGGGCGGGTGGGGTGGGGATAGAGGTCCCAGCGGACCGCAGAACGTGCCGCCCGACCGCCCACCCGAGCACGAGGTGACCTATCCGACATCACCTGATCAGGCCTTGCTGTATCGCCTCTCGGGGGACCACAACCCGCTGCACAGTGACCCGTCATTTGCGGCTATGGGCGGGTTCGACCGTCCGATCCTCCACGGTTTGTGCACGTATGGATTCACCGGCCGAGCGTTGCTGCACACACTCTGCGGTGGCGATGCCAAGCGGTTCCAACACATCGAGGGTCGCTTCACGTCACCGGTGCTGCCCGGCGAGGCGCTGACCGTGGCGATGTGGGAGATCGATGACAACGCCGCGGTGTTCACCACCTCTGTCGGCGAGCGGACCGTGATCGACCAAGGGCTCCTGCGTCACGGTTGAGTGTGTCACTTCGCCTGCGGCCAGCCTCCGGGCTCGCCATCCATGCCAGAGTTGAGGCGGGCCTTGGCCAGCAACCCGCGCACGATCGGGCCGAGCACGGCCGGGTCCTCGACGGGGAACTGTCGCGGTCCCCTCACCCAGCCTTCGGCGATGGCCAACACGTTGCCACTGGCCTCGAAGACCCTGCCCGTCACATCTTTTGATTCCGCCGACGCCAGCCACGTCGCGATCGGCGCGATCCAGCGCGGTGAGCGCAGCTCGCGTTCTTCATCGGTCGCCGGCGCCTGTCCGAGACCTTCGGTCATACGGGTCAGCGCGACCGGGGCGACGGCATTGACCGTGACCCCGTAGCGCCCGAGCTCGAGGGCGGCGATCGTCGTGAATGCGGCGATACCGGCCTTTGCCGCGCCGTAGTTGGTCTGCCCAGGATTGCCGTAGATGCCGCTGACCGATGTGGTGTTGATGATCCGGCCGTCGACGGGTTTGCCGGCCTTGGCCTGCTCCCGCCAGTACGCGGCGGCCCAACGGCTGGGAGCGAACGTGCCCTTGAGGTGGACGTTGATCACGGCGTCCCACTCCTCTTCGGTCATGTTGGTCAGCATGCGGTCACGAAGGATGCCGGCGTTGTTGATCACTGCGTGAAGATCACCAAACGTCTCGACCGCGGTGTTGATCAGTCGCTGCGCGCCTTCCCACGACGACACGCTGTCGCCGTTGGCAACTGCGTCGCCACCCATCGCCTTGATCTCCTCGACCACCTGTTGTGCAGGGCTCAGATCACCACCCGAACCGTCGACGTTCCCACCCAGGTCGTTGACGACGACTTTCGCGCCGTGGGCGGCCAGGCTGAGAGCATGTTCGCGCCCGATCCCCCGACCCGCGCCTGTGACGATGGCGACTCGACCGTCACACAACTTGGCACTCAACTCACTCATGGGGACCCCTCGGCTAGGTAATGGATTACGCGAATCATAAAGTGACGCGGATGTGTGACTGCCAGTCGACGCCCGTGCTGACCCGGCGCGAAGCAATTGCCGGAGCCCTGGTGGCCGGCGCAGCGATCGGTGTCGCGGCGAGCATGCCCGCGGCTGTTGACGCGGCGGCCGGCCCAGCCGTACCTGCCGTCGACATCCTGCCTGGACTGGCCATCTACCCACGCGACGCGTGGGGCGCCAACCTTCCACCGAAGGGACCCATCGGTGTCGAGACGCCCCAGTTCCTGCTCGTCCATCACACTGCCTCGTCCAACGCGTACACCAGCGCCGCAGGCCTGATCCAGGCCACGTACGCGTTTCATACAAGCTCGGCGAAGGGCTGGAGCGACGTGTGCTACGAGTTCTTCATCGGCCGCGACGGCGATGTGTGGGAGGGCAGGGCCGGGGCCTTGACAGGGCCTGTCGTCGCCGACGCAACCGGGGGCAGCCAAGGCTTCGCCCAGTTGATCTGCCTGCTCGGCGACTTCACCAGTCAGGCCCCGACGCCCGCCGCGCAGACGTCACTGGTCAACGTCCTGGCCTGGCTCAGCGGGCGGTACCGGATCGACATCGGTGCCAACACCACGACTTCGTTCATCTCGCGCGGATCGCAGCGGTGGTCGGCCGGGTCGCCGGTGACCACCAATACCATCGCCGGCCACCGCGACATGTCCTTCACTGTGTGCCCGGGCGACGCGTTGTATCCGATGTTGCCCGAGATCCGTGCCCGCGCCGTTGTTCAACGCAGCGTCTGGAAGTCGGTCCTCAAACCTGCACGTCGTCTCGGCCTTGTCACTCCATAGGGTGCGGCAATGACCGCAAGTGCGACTGCTGATGTCGTGGTGATCGGTGCCGGTCCTGGTGGCGCGACCGCGGCAACGTTGCTGGCACGCGCCGGCAGGAGTGTCGTGGTGATCGACAAGGCCGTGTTCCCCCGCGACAAGTGCTGCGGCGACGGAATGACCACCTTGGCGTTGCGCGAACTGGAGTCGATCGGCCTGCGGCCGACGATGGTGCCCAACTGGAAGACCGTCGATGCTGCGTGGTTGCGGTCACCGTCGGGGCGAGAGATATGCCTGCCGTTGCCGTCCGACGGCATCTTCGCAGCGACCACACCGCGGCGCGACCTCGATTCTGCTCTGCTCGGTCTGGCCGTCGAGGCCGGGGCGACGGTTCACCAAGGGCACGCCTTGGAGGCGATTCGGCCCGAGGAGTCCTTCGTCGACGTGAACGTGGTGGACATCGGAACCATCAGGGCACGCTACGTCGTCGCGGCCGACGGGATGTGGTCGGCCACCCGCAAGGCACTTGGCGTGGGTGAATCCGGCTATCTCGGGGATTGGCACGCCTTCCGCCAGTACGCCCGCAACGTCACCGGCCCTGCCGCCGAGCGGTTGATCGTCTGGTTCGAGCCGGATCTGCTGCCCGGCTACATGTGGAGCTTCCCGTTACCGGACGGACGGGTCAACATCGGCTTCGGTGTGCAACGCGACGGCGTGAGACGAGTTCGCGACATGAAGCAGGAATGGGACGACTTGCTGCGTCGCCCACACGTGGTCGATGCGCTCGGAGCTGATTTCGAACTGGAGGATCGTCACACCGCCTGGCCGATACCCGCACGCATCGACCGGGCAACGTTGACGTCGGGACGGGTGTGCTTCGTCGGCGACGCCGCAATGGCCACGGACACGATGACTGGCGAAGGCATCGGCCAGGCCCTGCTCACCGCTCGCCTCGCTGCTGAGGCCATCATCGAGGGAGGAGCCCTTGCCGCCGTCGATGTGGCAAGGCGCTATCGATCGACTGTCCGCCACCACCTGCTCGCCGACCACAAGATGTCGGCGGTGCTGAGCAGGGTGCTGAGCCACGAACTCGGTGCGCGCGGCGCCATTCGCCTGCTGGCCTCGAGCGAGTGGTCGCGGCGCAACTTCGCCCGCTGGATGTTCGAAGACGAGCCCCGAGCCATCGCCCTCACCCCATCGCGCTGGCACAAGAAAGTCTTCCGCCAACCCGGCCCCTACCCCACCAAACCTTGACCGAGTGTTTCCGTCCCGCGGCGGCTCAAACGAGTGTTTCCGGCCCTCCCGGGGTGGCGGGAAACACTCCGTCGGCATCAGGCTGCAGTCGCCACCAGACGCGCCTCGTACAACGCGACGAGCTCGTCGACGAGGCCGGCCAGGTCCAGAAGGTCAACCTCGGTGACTCGCTCGACCTGCCAGCCGATCATGTGACATTGACGGTCTCGACGCTTGTCCTTCGTCGTGCCCTCCAGGAGGAGATGATCCGGGTGCACATCGATCTCGATCGCCCATCGTGCAGCGGGAACAGCAAGGTCGATTCGGATCTTCGCGCCGTTCGGAAGCTTCAACCCGCTGACCTGAGGCACGACCGGAACGCCTCGTTCTCGCAGTGCGTCTCCTAGCTTGACCTCAGGATGCGATTCCGCGGCGCGCCGATCACCACGCTCGATCAGACTACGCAGGAAACGATGTGACCCCCGACGCCGAGGATGGCACAGACGGCGGGCCGTGGCGGCCAGCTCGCTCATGGAACAGTGACCGTCCCGAATCAGTTGCTCGATGACCGACGCATGATCATTCGGGGTCAGGACGGCAGCTAGGTCGAACGCCAGCCGAGATGGGCTTGCGGTCGTGATGCCATCGCGTCGGCGACGGATGTCGGCCGGACCAATCGAGGTCGTCTGATGAAGGATCACGCCGGGCAGCCAGTCCAGGTGCACTCCGTGTCGAACGGCAAAGTGAATTGGTTCGGCCCTCGGCATCCGCCGAAGTTCAAGCAGCTTGCCGCCCGTTGGTCCGGTGATGAAGCCCGCAAGATGCGCGAGGCACACAGCAGCGCATCGGCTCTCCAACGTCTCGGGTGCCGAGTCGATACGCACCACGGATTTGTAGACGGGCTTCAGGATCTCCAACTCGATCAAACGCAGGCGTGCTCTGCGGTGCAGCCCCGCCCTGTCGAGTTGAGCGGTTGTCGCGTGCCCGTGCTGGGCGCGCAAAAGTGCGAGGGCATTCGGCGTCAGATCCGACATGAGGTCCTCCGAGACGCTGGGGTGCGTTTTGGGGGAAGCCGTTGCGCAACGTATCTCGAACTCGCCCCTCGTCACATACGAGTGTTTCCAGCCCTCCCGGGGTGGCGGCAAACACTCGTATGACGGGTTACGGGCCGCAAACACTCGGACGGGATTGGATACGGTGCTGCGCATGCGTACGCGGTTGACCGAACTGCTCGATATCGAACACCCGATCATGCTTGCGGGGATGGGGGGCGTGAGCTACCACAAGTTGGTGGCCGCCGTCAGTGAGGCGGGTGGGATCGGCACGCTCGGGGCGTCGACAATGAGAGCAGAGGAGCTGCCGCTCGAGATGGCGGCAGTACGGCAGTTGACGGCCAAGCCCTTCGGTGTCGACCTGCTGACCGCGCTTCCGGGACAGGTCGAGCGGGGAATCCAATCCGTGATCGACGGCGGAGCCCGACTATTCGTCGCCGGTCTCGGCGTGCCGCGCGAGGTGATCGATCTGTTGCACTCCAAGAACATCCTCGTCGGCAGCATGTGCGGCAAGGTCCGCCACGCGGTCAGCGCCGTTGCCAGTGGCGTCGATTTCGTCGTTGCCCAGGGCACCGAAGCGGGTGGCCACACCGGCACGGTCGCGACCATGACTTTGGTGCCGCAAGTCGTCGATGCAGTCGGTCACAAGGTGCCGGTCGTCGCCGCGGGAGGTCTGTACGACGGTCGCGGTCTCGCGGCGTCGTTGGCGCTCGGCGCCGACGGGGTGTGGATCGGCACGCGGTTCATCGCCACGCCTGAGGCGCGCGCCGTGAAGGGTTACAAGGAGGCGTTGTTGGCGACAGCCGAGGACGGCACCGTCGTCAGTCGTTCGTACACCGGCAAGACCTGCCGGGTGGTTCGCAACGAATGGACCAACCACTACGACGAGCACCCGGAAGAACTGCAACCCTTCCCCGCGCAGGCGATCGCGTCGTCGAAGGCGGGTGTCAACCACCTCGGCTATCCGGACGGCACGGAGGTCGACGCCTCCAAGGAGTTCATGCCGTGCGGGCAGGGAGTCGGCGCGATCAACTCCCTCATACCTGCGGCACAACTGTTGCATTCGATGCTGGCAGAGGCTGAACAAGCGATCGAGCGACTCATGGGCGCACGGCGATGACGGGCTCGTTGGAGGATCACGTCAACCGGGTCTGGGACGACGAGATCATCCCGGCCCTGCACGACTACATCGCGATTCCGAACGTCTCGGTGCTGTTCGACCCGCAGTGGCGCGAGCACGGGCACATGGATCGTGCGGTGGAATTGATCCGCGCCTGGTGTGCAGACCGAAAGATCGCCGGCCTCGAGGTCGAGGTCCACGAATTGCCGGGTCGCACACCGGTCATCCTCGTAGAGGTTCCCGCCTTCGGGTCCGGGTCGGCCGAGGACACGGTGCTGCTCTACGGCCACCTCGACAAGCAGCCGGAGATGACCGGTTGGCGAGACGACCTCGGTCCATGGAAGCCCGTCGTCGACGGCGACCGGTTGTACGGCCGGGGCGGCGCCGACGACGGCTACGCCGCCTTCGCATCGCTGTTGGCCATCGAAGCGGCCCAGGCAAGCGGCCTGGACCACACACGTTGTGTCGTCCTGATCGAAGCCAGTGAGGAGAGCGGCAGTCCCGACCTACCCGCCTACCTCGCTGCACTGGCCGATCGCATCGGCACGCCGAGCCTCGTCCTGTGTCTCGACTCGGGTTGCCTCGACTACAACAGGCTGTGGGTCACCACCTCGCTGCGTGGCTTGGTGGGTGGCACCTTGCGCGTCGAGATCTTGACCGAAGGCGTTCACAGCGGCGAGGCCAGCGGCGTGGTTCCTTCATCCTTCCGGATCTGTCGAGAGCTGCTCGACCGCATCGAGGACAGCTTCGACGGCCGCATGTTGCTCCCGGAGTTTCGTGTCGAGGTCCCACCGGACCGGCGGGCACAGGCTGCCGCGACCGCATCGGAGTTTCCGATCGGTCACCATTTCCCGTTCGTCGAAGGTGCAGTACCGATGGTGGCTGATCCGACCGAGCAGCTGTTGGCGCGGACCTGGTACGGGGCGCTCAGCGTGACGGGCGTGGACGGGATCCCGCCGGTCGCATCGGCAGGGAACGTGCTTCGCCCGCACACGGCTCTCCAACTCAGCATTCGACTCCCACCGACGTGCGACCACGAGATGGCAATGAAGGCGCTGGTCACCGAGCTGACCAACGATCCTCCCTATGGCGCCCACGTCTCGTTCGACAACGGCCACTCCGGCCCTGGGTGGAACGCCCCCGCGTTCGCCGAGTGGCTGCAGTCAGCGCTCGACGAGGCATCGGTCGCACACTTCGGCAGCGAATCTCGCGCCTTCGGAGAGGGCGGCTCGATCCCATTCATGGGGATGCTCGGCGAGATGTTCCCCGATGCGCAGTTCGTCATCACCGGTGTGCTTGGGCCAGGTGCAAATGCCCACGGTCCCAACGAATATCTGCACATCCCAACGGCGCGCCGGCTCACGAGCTGCCTCGCAACGGTGTTGAACGCCCACGCAAATCGGTGAGGACCGCGCCCCGAGCGCGGGATCGCGTTGATACCGTCTCGCCCGAAGGAGCGGAACCCCAATGACGGTCACCACCAATCTGCCGCAAGACGACCAAGCGACCGCGCTGATCGTGGAGCGGGTGTTCTTCGAGTTGCGCAAGGTCATCGTCGGCCAGAGCCGGCTGATCGAGCGCATGCTGGTGGGGCTGCTCAGTCAAGGTCACTGCCTGCTCGAGAGCGTGCCGGGGCTCGCCAAGACGCTCGCGGCCGAGACCTTGTCGAAAGTCGTCGGAGGAACGTTCGGTCGGGTGCAGTTCACCCCCGACCTGTTGCCGTCCGACATCGTCGGCACGCGAATCTTCCGATCCTCGAGTGAGAAGTTCGACGTCGAGCTGGGGCCGATCTTCGTCAACTTCCTGCTAGCCGACGAGATCAACCGGGCCCCCGCAAAGGTCCAGTCGGCTCTCCTCGAGGTGATGGCGGAACAGCAGGTGACGATCGGTGGCAACACGTACCACGTCCCCACGCCGTTCTTCGTCATCGCCACGCAGAACCCGATCGAGTCCGAAGGCGTCTACCAGTTGCCCGAGGCCCAGCGGGATCGCTTCATGATGAAGATCACGATGACCCATCCTTCTGCGGAAGAGGAGATGACCATCGTCGATCGGATGAGCGTGTCGCCCCCGATCCCCGAACAGGTCATCGATCTCGATGGATTGGCAGAGCTGCAGAAGCGGGCAACAGGCGTGTTCATCGATCGCAGCGTGCAGCAGTACGCGGTCGATCTCGTGCAAGCGACGCGAACGCCGGCTCGAGCCGGCTTGGCAGACCTCGACGCCGTGATCGCACTCGGCGCCAGCCCGCGCGCCACGCTGGCGCTCGTGCGCGGCGCGAAGGCGCTCGCTCTCCTGCGTGGTCGAACCTACGCGACGCCGCAAGAGATCTTCGACCTCGCGCCGGAGGTCCTCCGGCATCGTCTGATCCTCACCTACGACGCCTTGGCCCGCGACATCTCGATCGAGAACGTCTTGAGCAGAGTCCTCAGCACCGTGCCGACGATGTGGGTCTCTCCGAAGCCGAACGACACCATCACGCGGAGCTGAGGTGACCACAGCGAGTTCCACGATCGAATGGCCGAGCGGCCCGACACCTGCATCAATTGCCGAGCTGCTGCGATCGCTGGAGTTCACCATCAATCGCCGGCTCGACGGCCAGTTGCACGGTCAGCACCAAGGCATCACCCCAGGTCACGGCAGTGAGCCGGGAGAGTCGCGCATCTACCAGCCCGGCGACGACGTGCGTCGGATCGATTGGAACGTCACCGCGCGAACGCGCGAGTTGCACGTGCGCAACCAGATCGCCGATCGCGACCTCGAGGCGTGGATGGTCGTCGACCTGTCCGCGGCGATGCACTTCGGCACGCAGCGCAGCAGCAAGGCCCAGATCGCACTCGCCGCTGCCGCGACCGTCGGGTTCTTGACCGCCCGCAACCAGAACCGACTTGGCTCTGTCCTCGTGGCAGGACCCCATCTGCGCATCACCCCGCCGCGACTCGGTCGCGACAACGTGCGCGCAATTCTTCGTGCTGTCGCCGATTCGCCCGACACCGAGGGACTCGGCCGCGGAGATCTACCCGAGGCTCTGCACCGGGTCGGCGCGCTGAGCAAGCGTCGCGGCTTCATCTGTGTCATCTCCGACTTCGCGGGCACGGATTGGTCCGGTCCGATGTCGGCGTTGGCGATGCGCCACGACCTGTTGGCAATCGGCATCGTCGATCCACGTGAGTTCGACGTGCCGGCAATAGGCCTCGTCACGTTCTCCGACCCTTCGACCGGCTCGACCCGCGAGGTCATGATCACGGGCGATGTGCAGCGCCGCTTCTTCGAGAAGGCGGCCGAGGAGCGCACGAACCGCGAGCACACGGTGCGCGCGTCGGGCAGCGATTGGCTCGAGCTCTCCACCGATGGCGATTGGCTCGCCCAGATCGCCGCCCATGTTCGTCGTCGTCGCCTCCGGCCGGCAATGGTCCACCGATGAGCTGGGATTTCCTCGCGCCCGGCAGGCTGTGGCTACTGATCCTCGTCGGCGGTCTCGTCGTCGCGTATGTCTTGGTTCAACGACGACGAGCCGTCAACACCATGAGGTTCACGCAGATCGAGATGCTCGAGCAGATCGCACCGAGGCGACCAGGCTGGCGACGACACGCGGTGGCCGGCGTGCAGTTGGCGGCGCTGACGATCGGGGTGCTGGGTGCCGCTCAGCCGGTTCAGCGTTCGGCGACCCGGCCGCAGGCGTCCGGCAAGATCATCCTGCTGTTCGACGTCTCACTTTCGATGCAAGCCGACGACGTGGCGCCCAACCGTCTTGATGCGGCGAAGGTAGCGGGTAAGAACTTCATCGATGCCGTCGACGCCGATGTCGACGTCGGCCTCATCTCCTTCAGTGGCACGATCGGCACCGACGTCGAGCCGACGACGGACCGTCAGCGGTTGACAACCGCGATCAAGGCATTGGAGCTCGGCCAAGGCACCGCCATCGGCGATGCGATCGCGGCCGGTGTGCACGTGCTGCAACGCGGCCAACCGACCGACAAGTCCCCGGGAACGCTGGTCGTGTTGTCGGACGGTGAGACCACGCGGGGACGACCAACCGCGGACGGGGCTCAGATCGCCAAGGACGCCAATGTTCCCGTTTACACAATCGCGTTCGGCACGGCGGGCGGCGCGATCACCAACCCGGACACGGGTCAGATCGATCCGGTGCCGGTGAAGCTCGACGAGTTGCAGAACGCGGCCGATGTCACCGGCGGCAAGGCCTACGTCGCGCCTTCGGCCGCCGAGCTGGCCAAGGCATACGAAGACATCAGGGCCAATCTTCAACAGACGATCGGCGAGGCCGTTCCCACCATCCGCGAGCTCACATGGCGCTACGTGCTGGCGGCCGTGGTCTTGCTGATGATCGCCTGGGGCCTCGGGCTGTGGTGGCTGCGCGGCCCGCTGTAAGACCCGGAGCCCGCGACAACTACAGCGTGTCGGCCACCTGGGCCGCGGCGTTGGTGATCCGCTGGGCGCGGGAATCGGCCGCCAGGTTGGCTGCCATCTTGTTCATCACATAGCCGACGGCTAGCTCGCGCTCCGGTTGGGCGAACGCGTTCGATCCTCCCGCGCCGGAATGGCCGAAGCTGCCAGGACCGGAGTACGGCGTGAACATGCCGTACGTCATGAACCCCATGCCGAACGTCGTGGGCATGACCAGACACAGGTCGGGCTCGCCGGACGGGGTGACGGTTGTCCTCGCCCGCTCGCAGGTGTCGTCGTCGAGCAGCCGCACACCGTCGACGGTGGCCATGGTCGCCGCATACACCTTTGCCAACGCGGCAGCAGTACCAATGCCGTTGGCCGCCGGGATCTCAGCAGCATGTACATCACGGCGGTTGAACGCGTCATCGAC
>JANPGV010000004.1:0-6308 GCA_031424145.1 Ilumatobacteraceae bacterium | reverse complement strand
CGGGATGGTCGACACCGATCCCAACCACCATCCCGGAGTCGCGATAGCCGAGCATGACGACCTCGTCGAAACCGATGATCTCGGCCGACCGGGCCAGCTCATCCGGACGAAGCTCGGCGAGGCGCTGCTTCTCCTCTTCGGCGGTCAATCCGTGGAATGGCTGGCCGGGTTCGCGCAAGGCAGGGTTCTGCAGATCGCCCTCTTCGCCACCGGTACAGCACACGAGCACGGTGTGCACTCCCTGGGCTTTGTACATCGCCATGGTCGGCGCGCCCTTCGATGCTTCGTCGTCGGGATGGGCATGGACGGTGAGCAGACAGAGCCGTTCCTTCACGGAAGTGAACGCTATCGAGCGCGGCCGCAACGTAGGCTCCACCGTCGTGCGCCGCCTTGTCGCAATCCCCATTTCGCTGGCGGCCCTCGCCCTTGTTGCCTCCGGTTGCCGTCAAGACGGCCGGGAGATGCGTCCAGCCCTTCCCTCACAGGACGGCAGCGTCAGCACGACCGCCGCCGCCACCGTGCCCGCCACCGAGGACAACTTCTTCGACACCGTGGCTACCGATCCGTCGGCCGCGCCGGGCGGGCCGATCCAGGTCTCGACCACCAATGTGCTCGGCAGTGCGGCTCCGCTTGCACAGGTCCTTACCGTGACCGCCCCGTGGCGCAACGGTGGGCCGATCGATCCGAGATACACCTGCAAGGGCGACAACGTCGCTCCCGCGCTCAGCTGGAGTTCCGCGCCGGAAGGTACGCAAGAGATCGCCATAACACTGATCGATCAGGACGCCAACCTCGATCATTGGACGATCTCGGGGATTGCCCCCGACGCAACTTCAATCGCCGAGAACTCAACGCCCCAAGGGGCCGCCGTGGCTCTCAACGGGTCAGGTGCGGCTGCGTACACGGGTCCGTGCCCCCCCGCCGGCGCTACCCACACGTACCGCATCACGGTGCACTTCCTCGATCACGCCTTGCTGCTGTCGTCGGGAGGCTCTGCCAAAGACATGCGCACGGCGATCGACGGCGCAACCGTCGCAACCGCCCAGGTCAGCGGAACCTTCACCAGCGGCTAAGCGCGAGCCAGGGTCACGTCTCCCATCGAACGCGGATCCGGCCCTGCACATCTGGTAAGGGGAACGACTGCGCCTCGACCTCGACCGCGTCGCGGGCCGCCGGTGAGAGCCGATGCCAAGTCTGGATCGCGACGACCGCTCCAGCCCTTCGCCACGTCCCGGCCACCTGTCCCTGGACCAGAACGGCCCCCGGCCAGACACGCGGTGTCCAGAGCTCCCGGCGCCGGCCAGGATCGGGGACAAGCAGTTCCCGATCTGCTCCCTGGAGAAGGAAGTGCACGTCCCCACTGGGGAGGAGCCGCGCCGACGCCACATCTCGTCCGACCGAAGTGCGGAACGCCGACTCGTCCTCGGTCAGGATCCACGCGTCGCCGACGGGCGTGCGGACCGGCGTCAGCGATCCGGCCAACGCGTCGAATGTGGCACGAGCGCGAGCTGACTTGATCCCGGCCCACGAGGCGAACGCCTCCGCTGTCGCCGGACCGAAGACGTGGATGTACCGACGTGCGAGCTCGAGTCGAGCGTCGCCCGGATCGACCGCCGGTGGCGGCACCATCCAGATCGTCGGCTGTCGGGCGCCATCCCATCGCATCAGCACTCGGCCGGTCGGCGCGGCGTAACGCAGCGCATTGGGCGGCTTGCCGATTCCTCGTCCCGCCTCGCCAAACTTCATCCGGCGGCCGTCGAGGAACGCTTCGAGCCGGTCCGCCATCTCCTCCGCAGCGCAGCGCGCAGCAGGATCGTCCGGCAGCCGCCCCAGGGTGAACACCGCTCGGTCGCGTTCGGAGACGACGTACGCGCTGAACCGTGGGCCCCACACCTGCACCAGCGACGGGTCCTCCCAGCTGCAGGGCTCGATCCCCTCCACACGAGCATGCATCGAGAGGAGCGCGGCCCGCGGCATGCTGTCCTGCAGGCCCGCCCATGCCGCGGCTCTCAGCGAGTTCGGATCCCGTGGGAGCCGCTCGTCGACGTGGCCCGAGCGTCGTCGAAAAGCTAGGACCTGCGCACGGGTGAACTTGAGCCTCCGTGGCTGACTGGTCATGTCGATGCGCGCGGCCCGCGATCCCACCAGTCGAGCACCCGCAGCGCGCGCAGTGTGTTCCACCGACTGGGCTCTCCTACGCCGCCCTCGACCTCGAAGTGGACGCGTCCCGGATGGACGCGGTCCAGCAACCAACGACCGTCGGGCTGCCGCTTGGACTGCACGACCTCGACACCCTCCGCCATCCGGGGCGCCGGGTCCGCGCCTGAGCGACGGAAGTAGTCGAGTGCCCGCAGCACGTCGTAGCGCCAGTAGTACGGGAACGCGAAGTCGAGAAATGCCGGATCGGCGACCTCACCAGTGCTCCTGCGGCGGAACAGGCTGCGCTCGAGCAGGTACTCCTCCCCGCTGCGGCGAGCCTCTCGCACCGCGGCGGAACCCCCGGTCGCGCACTCGAACTCGACCAGCCCGTCGAGCACGTCGATCGTCGTTTGGAACGAGGAGCGCACCGACCCGTTCTCGGCCTCGCAGTTCCAGCCGCCGTCAGCGAGCCGCTCGCCGAGGATCCGCTCGACGATCGCGGCGACGTCCACCCCGAAGTAGGCGCCGGTCTCGATCGTGCGGCCGTTGATGCACGGCTCGACCTCGCCGTCGAAGTACCGCTGCCCGGCATGCTCCCAGCGCCCGTGCTCGACGACGAGCGGGATCGCACGCCGGGCAGCCTCGCATGCCGGGTCCAGCCCGAAGATCTGCAGGGTCTGCAGGGTGTGCATCGTCGCCGTCCAGGGCTGCCCCATTTCGTCGCCGCTGTAGCCCGCCGGGAAGCAGGCCCCGCCCTCCCACAACCCGTCGGCGCCCTGGAGCGCCAGGAGGCGGGCACCCCAGCCCTCGTGCGCCACCCGCGCTCGCTCGGTGGCGATCTCGTCGGGCGAGGCATCCGTCAGATCACGCAGCACCTGCCAGCGGATCGCGCGGTCGCCCTCGAGCAGCCAGTCGATCACGTCCATTGGCCGACGGCTAGGAGCTGATGGCGAGGGCGTCGAGGTAGCCGGCAAACTTTTCGACAGCGGCGTGACGCCTGGTGGGTATGTGTTCCATCGGCGGGTCCGACGCCCGGTAGTTCTTGAGCACCTGCCGAGCGATTGTCACCTTGTGCACTTCGTCCGGGCCGTCGTAGATCCTGGCCGCCCTTGCCGCGCGGTACATGGACTCGAGTGGTAGATCGGTCGTGTAGCCAAGCGATCCGTGGATCTGGATGGCCCTGTCGATGACGTTGTACATGACCCGCGCGCCCCAGAACTTGATCACCGCGATCTCGATCCTGGCGTCGCTGTAATGCTTCCCCGCCGCGTGCAACTGATCCATCTTCCACGCCGCCTGCAATGTCAGCAAGCGTGCAGCGTTCATTTCGGCGTAGCTCTCGGCGATCCAGTCCTGGACCATCTGCTTCTCGGCGAGCAGCGAACCGTGCGTGTAGCGGGTCAGCGCCCGCTCGCACAGCATGTCGAACGCTCGACGGCTCTGGCCGAGCCATCGCATCGCGTGGTGAATGCGACCGGGTCCGAGCCGTTTCTGGGCCAAAGCGAAACCTTGGCCGATGCCATCCTCACCTCCGACGACGTTTTCGAACGGTACGCGCACATCGTTGTAGAGGATCTCGGCATGGCCGCCGGGCTCGCCGGTGCGGTGATCCGGTTCTCCCATCGTCGGCACGTCGCGCAAGATGTTGACCCCGGGCGTGTCGGTCGGAACGATGATCATGGAATAGTTCTTGTACGGCTTCTCGTAGTCGCCGGTCTTGACCATCACGATGAGGAAGTCGCTGATCGAGGCGTTCGACGAGAACCACTTGTGCCCGTTGATCACCCACTCGCCCCCGTCGCGGACCGCGGACGTGACCAACAACGTCGGGTCGGCACCTGCACCAGGTTCAGTCATCGAGAAGCTGCTGCGCACCTTGCCATCCAAGAGCGGCTGCATCCACTGTTCACGCTGCGCATCGGTTCCACCAACGGCGATCAGTTCGGCGTTACCGCTGTCGGGTGCGTTGTTGCCGAACACACTGGGGGCGTACGCACACTGCCCCAGGACCTCGTGCATCAGGCCGAGCTTGACCTGTCCGAAGCCCTGGCCGCCCATGTCCGGCGGGAGGTGCGCCGCCCACAAGCCCTGGCGACGTACCTCGTCCTTCAGCGGATCGGTGATCTGGCGAAAGACGGCCCGACCTTCGGGTATGCGCCACCGCTCGGCCAGTGTCTCCAGCGGGATGATCTCGTCGCGAACGAAGTCGCGCATCCACGCCAGCTTGGCCTCGAACTCGGGCTCGGTCTCGAAATCCCACGCCATGGCGCACCCCTATCGTCGCTGCAAGGCGAAACAAGCCTCTGACAGGCCGACCGTACACTGCTCGCCGTGCACGATCGGCTGTCGAACGTCATCAGCATCGTGGTGCTCGCCCTCGTCGGTCTTCGCCTCGTCCAAGCGGTCAAGTTGTCGCGTTCGTCGCGGGGGCGCTCGCTGAGCCGACAGATCTGGACGCGACTCCGCTGGCGGCACTTCTGGCCGGTGCCATTCGTGCTGGCAGGTGTGTTGCTGGTGGCCGTACCGCTGTTGCTGATACCGCCACTGCGTTGGGGATGGTGGTCGGCCCTCGGTGGCGGCGGCAATCCGGTCTTCGGCGAGAGCGACACGACGGCCGGCACCGTGTGGGCATGGCTGATCCCCCTCGTGTTCATGGCACTCGTGGTGACCGCGCTCCCGCTCTTCGCCAATGCCGAGGAAAGGATGTTCCGCTCCGGGGCGGAACGGTGGACCACCCGTAAACGGGCGCTGAAGGTCGTGCAGTTCGGTCTCATCCACGCATTGATCGGCATCCCGATCGGTGTCGCGCTGGCGCTGTCGGTCGGCGGCGCTTACTTCATGTCTGTCTACCTTCGCTCGTACGACCTCACCGGAAGTGCCAACGAGGCCACGCTCGAATCGACTCGGGCGCACACCGCGTACAACACGCTGATCATCGTGGTGGTGGCACTGGCAGTAGCTATCGACGCCGTCGCCTCACGATGACCAGTCGATACCCTGATACATAATGTCGCTGCCTCCGCCGCCTGCTGTCGCCCACTGCTACCGCCACCCTGATCGCGAGACTGGGCGCAGTTGCACACGATGCGGCAAGCCGGCGTGTGGCGATTGTCTGGTGCAGGTGTCGATCGGCTCGCAATGCCTCGACTGCATCAAGGCAGCACGACCGGACATCAAGACGCGGGCGAAGTTCTGGAACTCCCGCCAACCGACGCTGGTGACCTACACGTTGATCGCGATCAACGTCGCCGTGTACATCTGGACGGTCAGCGCCGATCAGAAGCGCGATGGCCCGTTCCCGCACGGCGACTACACCCTTGCCCTCGCCAAACCGTTCATCCAGGACGGGCAGTACTACCGCTTGATCTCGTCGGGGTTCTTGCATTACGGCATCTTCCACATCGGCATGAACATGCTGTTGTTGTTCCAACTCGGGCAACTGCTCGAGCCGGCAATCGGTCGCGTGCGCTTCGCACTGCTGTACTTCGCCAGCCTTCTCGCCGGGTCGCTCGGCGCGCTCATGCTGCAACCGAACGGCCTGACCGGTGGCGCGTCCGGTGCTGTCTTCGGTCTCATGGCCGCAGCAGCAATCGGACTGCATCGGCGGGGCGTCAACGTCTTCAAGACAGGCATCGGCACGATCCTGATCCTCAATCTGGTGATCACCTTCACGATCCCGGGGATCTCCGTCGGCGGTCACCTCGGTGGCGCTATCGCCGGTGCGATCTGTGGCTTCGTCATCCTGGCCCCGCGCCACGCCGTGCTACCGAAGTGGGCTTCGTATGCGACGCCGATCGCGGTCGTGCTGGTCGCACTCGTCGGAAGCCTGGCCATCGGCGCCTAGAGGTCTAGGTCTCTGCTAGCTCTTCCGCCGCCGCTTCCGGAAACGCAGCGGCGGGATCTCCAGCTGCTCGATCCGGTCGCTCGACCATTTCGCCGGCGGAGCAACCGTCAGGGCGCAGAGACGGACCAACACCTCGTCGTAGTTGACTCGCCAGCCGCTGAAGGCGTGCCACGCCTGATCCAGATCCGTCTTCAACGGCACATCGAGTGCCCGCAGCTCGATGCACAGCTGATCGAACTCGTGGCGCGAGATCGTGATCGGATCCGTCGGACTCGGATCAGCGTTGTAGGGAATTTGGAAGTTATCGGCAATCCGCCGTAGGGCG
>JANPGV010000003.1:0-13532 GCA_031424145.1 Ilumatobacteraceae bacterium | reverse complement strand
GGGCAGATCGTCGAGCAGCGCTCGCAGCTCGGCCTCGGTGAGGCGCAAGTTCTTGATGTTCTCGCTCAATCGGTCCGACAGCGTCGACGAGTGGTACCACGTGGCCAGCTGCTCGACGATGATGAGCAAACCGGCCAAGGCGCCGATCACGATCGTGACCGTCGTGGCGGAGCTGTTGCGAAGCATGTATCGCCATGCAGCCAGCCAGACAGCAACCATCACCGGCACGTGCACGAACAGCAGGCGTGACAGCGTCGGACGGGTGTAGCGCACGATCCCGCCGCTGGGTAGTCCAGCGGTCACGGCGACGACAGCGAAGGCCAGTACCCAACTTGGGAACGAGACTGCGAACGACGACGTGTTCGATGTGGCGCCCACGGAGGCCGAATACGCGGTGTCCCCCACGGTCAACAGCACAGCTGCTGCAAAGAGACTGACGCGAACCGGCGACCGGCCGATCAAGATCATCAGGCCGAGCATCGATGCCAACGCGATGTCCGTCAGCGGATAGATCAACATGGCCAGCTGCGCGGCCAACGAGAAGCGAGCCGGATCGCCGACACCAGCTCGGATGATCACCTCCCACGCAACGAAGCTCAGCGACACGGCCAACACCAAAGCGTCGACCATGAACACGATTCGTGTCGAACGTTCGAACGGTCGGGTGTGCACCATGACAGCAGCAATGGCGGCGACCGGCCACACGAGGTAGCCGATGTCAGCGAACGACGGCCACGTGGTGGAGCCGTTGAGGGTTATCTGCGCGATCCACAACAGTTGGCCGAAAGCCCACCCGAGTGAACCGATCGCCAGCAACAGCCACTCGAGGTTGCGCTCGGTGCGGTAACGGGCGAGGTGGACGAGCCCTGCCCACGCAGGCACCAACACGAGCGCGCTTCCGGAGATGGCTCCCCATGACTCGACATGGAAGCCGTGCACGATGACGTCGACCAGCGTGGTCAGCAGGATCAGGGCCAGCCCGACAACGCCGTAACGGACAGCCGTGGCGCGCGAGGACACCAGCCAGGCCTGGGCCCGGCTACTTGGTCCGTCCGTGGTTTCTACAACTGTGGTCACTGCGTGCCGATCACTCCCGTCTCGATAGTATCAGCACCCCTCGTGGTCAAGCCGCCACTGATCGAGTCGGTGGCGAATCTCGACTCCACCGAGCATGCCTTCTTCCAGGCGAATTTCCAAGAGAAAGGCCAAAGCTTTTCCGACCAGCCGCCCCGGACCGATCCCAAGGTGCTCCATCACCTCCGTGCCGTCCAACTCGGGTCTGATCGACGCAAGCTCTTCGCGCTGGGCAAGATCGCCGATGCGCGCTTCCAGCTCGTCCATCCGTTTGGCAAGGATCGCTGCCCTGCGCTCGTTGCGCGTGGTGCAGTCGCACCGCGTCAGGACATTGAGCTCGGCAAGCAGATCACCGGCGTCGCGCACGTAGCGGCGGACCGCTGAGTCGGTCCAACCCATCTGGTACGTGTGAAAACGAAGGTGCAGGGCGACCAACTCCGTGATCGCCTCGACATCATCGTTGGAGTAGCGCAGAGAGGTAAGACGTTTGCGTGTCATGCGCGCGCCGACGGCGTCGTGATGGTGGAACGTGACCCCCTTGCCTTGCTGATAGCCACGCGTCTGCGGCTTGCCGACATCGTGGAAGAGCGCCGCAAGCCGGGTCCGTCGAAAGTCGAAGTCAGGGCGAATGTCTTGGCGGACGTTTTCCACCACGGCCAACGTATGGGTCAGAACGTCCTTGTGACGATGTATCGGATCCTGTTCGAGCTGCATCGCCGGAAGCTCTGGCAGGAACTCGTCGGCGAGACCCGTCTTGATCGCGAACCACAATCCCGCACTCGGATGGTCGACAGTGATCAGCTTGTCGAGCTCGTCGCGGATTCGCTCCGCCGAAACGATCTCCATACGACCATGCATCGTCTCGACAGCTGCAGTGAGCTCGGGGACGGGCTCGAGTCGATAACGAGCGATGAACCGGGCGGCGCGCAGCATGCGCAGCGGATCGTCATTGAACGAAACTTCCGGCGAGAGCGGGGTGCGCAGCGTGCGTGTGACCAGATCCTGCGCACCGCCAAAAGGATCGACAAGGTTCGGCGTCGGTGAGGTCAGTTCGAGCGCCATGGCATTGATCGTGAAATCGCGGCGCGACAGATCGGTTTCAATCTGGTCGGCGAACTCCACGTCCGGTTTGCGCGAGTCATCGTTGTAGACCTCGGCGCGGTGCGTCGTGATCTCGTAGATCCGTCCGTCCTTCTTGGCGCCGATGGTGCCGAAGCGCTCGCCCTGTGTCCAGATCGCGTCGGCCCAACCAGCCAGAAGTTCCTTGATCTCGGCCGGCAGCGCCGAGGTGGTGGTATCGAAGTCGAAGTCGTCGCGGTCGTCAGCGATCAGAAGGTCACGAACCGTTCCGCCGACCAGATACAGACGGTGCCCGGCCGCGGCGAATCGCTCAGTGAGTGGGGAAAGCTCGTCGAGGACCGGACGAAAACGATCCGGGATCACAACCAGCCCTGCTGTTGCCAGTGGCGTACCACGGCATCGACTGCGTCCGCGCCAGGTCCGGCCGTTGTCGGACCCTCAACATCGCCGGCGGAGCGCCCGGCCCGGTCGCCGGACCTGGAGCTCCCGGCCAGTTCGCGCATGACCTCGCTGGAGCAATTGGTCAGCGCGTCGAGGTCGTAGCCACCCTCGAGCATCACCAGGCGCCGTCCCGCTGGCACCAACGAAAGGGCGCGGTGGGTCAGCGGCCCGTAGTCGCCGGCAGTCAACCCCATCTCGGTCAAGGGATCGTCCCGATGGGCGTCGAACCCTGCTGAAACGATGACCCACGTGGGCGCGAAGCGCTCGGCAACGGGTGCCACGATCTCATCGAACGCGCGGAGGTAGACATCGCCAGTGGTGCCCGCAGGGAGTGGGATGTTGAGCGTCGTACCGGCACCTTCTGCCGCACCCGTCTCGTCGAAATCTCCCGTGCCCGGGTACAACGGCCACTGGTGGAGGCTGACGAAGAGCACGCGAGGGTCGCGGTAGAAAACCGCCTGCGTGCCATTGCCGTGATGCGCGTCGTAGTCGAAGATCATCACTCGCTCCCCTTGGTCCGCGAGCGATGCAGCCACCACTGCGACGTTGGAGATGATGCAAAAGCCCATCGACTCGATGGCAGAGGCGTGGTGGCCGGGAGGGCGAACCGCACAGAACGCGGCATCGCCCGCACCGGCGCGCAACGCGTTGACCGCGGTCAGACCTGCGCCAGCCGCCAGCTTCGCTGCTTCGAACGTTGCCGGGCTGGCATATGTGTCGGGATCAATCCGTCCCCCGCCGCGCGCGCAGATCTCTTCAACCCGGTCGAGATACCAGGCGGGGTGCACTCGTTCAAGATCCGTGCGGTCGGCAGGCACTGGCTCGAGGGGCGAGATCGCCTCACCGAGATCGGCGTGGCGTACACCCTGCAGCACGGCGTCGAGGCGCTCCGGTCGTTCCGGATGGCGGGGGCCGGCGAGATGTTCGAGGTAAACCGGATGGGTGGCGAACAGCACGGTCACACCGTGGGACGCTACCTCGCTGTGGCCAAGTCGGAGCTACCGTTTCCCCCGTGAAGCCGGCGATGCAAGCACTTACGAGCGCACCGCTGATCATTCGTTCGGGCAGTGTCGTCGCCCGCGTCAGGCCGTGGGCGTTCGAGCCGAACGTCGCTCATCTTGTTCTGTACAACCAGGCCAGGCTGCCCACGCCGAGCGACATCACCGGATGGGTCAGCCAACTGCGCCTCGCCGGCTTCGACACCATCCGCACCGGCGCGCTCGGCGCACAAGCGGGTGCGCGATTCGAGCATCTCGGGTTCGAAGCAATCCAGAGCCTTGTCCTTTTGGAACACACTCAGGTCAATCACATCGACACGTCAACGTCGAAGGGCTTCGGAACGTCAAAGAGATCGGGCGGCACAGTGAAGCTGGCAATGGACGCTGACCCCGACGCGAGTCGCGTCGACGTCGCTGCATTCGGCAGCGGTTGGTGCATCGATCGCATTGGTATCGGCGATGTCCGCTCGGCGACACCGCGTCACCGGGCCCGGGCGATCCGGGCCGATCAGGAGATCGTCGCCTACGCGATCTCTGGCCGGGACGGCAAGAACGGGTACGTCCAACGCCTCGCGGTGCTGCCCGCTCACCAGCATCGTGGTCACGGCGAAGCACTCGTCAAGGACTCGCTGCGGTGGATGGCGCGATGGCGGGTGCAGCGGGCACTGGTCAACACTCACATTGGCAACGATGCAGCACTTGCGCTGTACCACCGACTCGGTTTCACCGACCTCAGCGACAGGCTGCACGTCTACGAACGGCGGATCGAGTGACTCGATGGCGCTCGTTGCTCACCGTCGTCGGCCTCATCAGCAGCACATCATTCATCGCTCCGCTGGCAGCGAACGCCGAGGCCACGCCGAACGATCTGCAGGTGGTTGCCCAGAGCTTCAACATCGCAGCTGACGGCTCACTGACCGCCACGGTCGCTCTACCGACGACACTCGTCGACTCAGATCTGTCGACAGCACTGTTTGCAGTAACGGTCTTCCAGCGAATCAACAAGCGCGAAGACCTCTCGGCAATCATCAACGGTGCCTTGCCACGTCCCGACGACACCGTTGCGATCTCACCGCTCTGCTGCGCCGCCGATCAGCCGGGTCAGTACAACATCTCGATACCGCTCGAGACCATAGAAGTGCGACCCGACGCGCTCAGCATCCCTCGCACCGGTCTGTATCCCGTCACGATTGCCGTCCAACGCGACGGACGGATCATCTCGACGGTCCTCACGTTCATCAACAGATTGCCGTCAGCCGACGAGGGGGTCACCGACGACGGTTCGATGTCTGTTGCGATGGCCATCGGCACGCACAGCAGCGTGCACCTCGACAGCAAGGGCACAGTCAGTGTCGATCCTTCATCGACCGTTGCCGAGATGACATCGCTGGCCGACACGTTGGATGCACTCGATGCCAACAACATCCCTGCAACCGTTCGCGTGGCACCAGCGGTGTTGAAGGGATTGCAACAACTCGATCCAACTCTGTTCTCTCGTCTGATCGCGTCGTTGCAGTTGCATCAGGTCGTCGCCGAGCCGCAATGGCCGATCGATGCATCACAGGCCGCCGCGGCTGGACAGGACTCTCTCTACACGACGTGGTTGCGAGACGGGCAGGACGGTCTGACCGACCTCGGTCTTGGGCCGGCGATCATCAGCCGCTCGACGATCTTGGTCGATCAACCGATCGGTGCGCAGGGGGCGATCTTGCGACGCAACCTGGGTGCGGGCCTGATGGCCATGTCGGCGCAGATCTACGACACGCTGAGCGGCTCGATAAAGGTCTTCAGCGACTACAAGGGCGAACTGATCGCTGCCAAGTTGCCCAACGGCACAGTTTTCGACGTCGCCGTTGTCGATCACGGCATCTCGGACTTGCTGGTCCACCCACTGGCGACGACGGAGTTGACCAGGATCTATGCGGTCGCTCATTTGTTGGCGTTACGTCAAGGGATCGAGATCTCGGGAGCCAGCCTGCAGCGCCATGCCGTGCTCATCGCCACACCCGACCTCGGCGTGCCCGGCCCGTCGGTGCTCGGTCCGATCAGCAACCTCATTGCCGCGACACCCGGCCTGGCCGCGGTCACCCTCGACGACATCGCGTTGCGAACCGACCGGTTGCTCATCGACGGCGAGGAGCGGCCCGTCACCCTGCCGGCAACAGGCGGCAAGGCGCTGGAGACGCGGATATTCGAACAGGCCACGTTGAACAACGAGATCGATGCGGTTGCATCGATGCTGCCCGCTGACAACGACCGACCGAAGGGATGGCGCGATCTTGCCGACCTCCTGCCGACGACCGCCCTTGACGACGCCAGCGCCGACTCGTTGGTCGCCAGCGTTCGCGCCGAGCTGAAAGACGTCAGAGATGCGGTACAGGTCCCCGCCGCGTACACCGTCAACCTTCCTGGTCGTAGCAGCACTGTTCGCGTGAGGTTCGTCAACAACTCCGATGTCCCATTGCTCATCAAGGTTCAATTGAGCTCTCCGTCGGGCAAACTCGTCTTCGACAACGCGCCACAACCTGTACTGCTTCCGCCCGGAACTCCCGTCAACGTCCCCATCAACGTCGAGGCTCGATCGAACGGCACATCTGGTGTGTCGCTCGATGTCTTCACGCCCAACGACGCTCGCCTGGCCGGCACAATCCCGTTGAAGTTCCGCGTCAACGCCTTGGGTGTCGGCAACGTGATCACCGTCACCCTGTTCCTGCTCGTGGTGCTGTGGTGGCTGGAGCACATGCGATCGACTCGTCAGAAGCGCAGGCGGGCTACCCTGCCTGACTCGTGAGCACCAACAGCGTCCGCATCGTCACCGACTCGGCCTGCGATCTCCCGCAGTCGGTCGCCGACGAGCTAGCCATCGAGATCGTCCCGCTGACCATTCGCATCGACGGCAACGAGTACGTCGACCGACGCGATCTCACCGTTGCCGAGTTCTGGGAGAAGTGCGCCGCCTCGGCGACACTGCCGGAGACATCGGCGCCGGCACCCGGCGAGTTCGAGCAGACGTACCGCACGCTTGCCGAGGCCGGAGCCACCAGCGTGGTGACCATCTCCTTGAGCGGCGCGTTGTCGGCCACCATGCAATCGGCCGAGGTGGCTGCCCGCTCGGTCGCCGATGTCGTCCCGGTCACCGTGATCGACAGCCGGTCCGTCACGCTAGGGCAGGGCGCCATCGTCGCATCGTGTGCCCGGCTTGCGGCCGAAGGCGCAACACACGACGAGATCGTCGCTCATGCTCACGATCTGGCCGGTCGCACCCACGTGTGGGGTGCGCTCGACACGCTCGACAACCTCAAGAAGGGCGGTCGGATCGGCGGGGCGAAGGCGCTGCTGGCCTCAGCGCTCGCGATCAAACCGATCATCGAGGTGCGCGACGGCAAGGTCGAGCAAGGCGGCAAGCAGAGGACACGTAGCAAGGCGTTGGCTTTTCTCGTCGAGAAGGTCGCCGCGGTAGACGGGCTCGACAGGTTGTTCGTCCTACAAGCGGACTGCCGCGACGTCGATCAATTCGTAGAGATGTTGCGTCCGCACGTCGACGGCGAGATCGTCGTCGGCGACATCGGACCAGTCGTCGGTTCGCATGCGGGCCGCGGCACGATCGGCGTTGCGTTCTTCACCCGCGCCTGACCTATTGCCCGGTTTCCACAGCCCTGCGCCACTAGCGTTCGAGGGCGGACATGTCAGCAACGATCCCTGGGGCGGCCAGCCCACCACCTATCTCTGCGTCGATACTCGCCCAGCGTTACCAGCTGGAGCGACGGCTCGCGCAAGGCGGCATGGCGGAAGTCTGGCTGGCGACCGACCTGGCGTTGACGCGACAGGTCGCGGTGAAGCTGTTGAAACCAACGCTGGCCGCCGACCCGGTCGTTGCCGAACGCTTTCGCCGCGAAGCAATCGCTGTTGCTCAGCTGAGTCATCCCAACATCGTTGCGGTGTACGACGCCATCGAAGACACGACCGGCAACAGTCGCCGGCTCGCCGTCGTGATGCAGCTCGTCAATGGAAAGAGCCTGCGTCAACTGCTCGACGAACAGCGTCGGCTGAGCGCGGATCTCACCATCCACATCGGCTCGTGCGTCGCGGCCGCGCTCGACACTGCTCATCGGGCCGGCCTCGTGCACCGCGATGTGAAGCCGGGAAACATCCTCATCACACCTGACGGCCGCGTCCTGCTCACCGACTTCGGCATCGCCAAGGGCCTCGGAGCCGCGGGCGACGATCTCACCGGTGCCAACGTGATGATGGGCACGGCCAAGTACCTGTCGCCCGAGCAGGTGCGTGGAAAGAAGCTCGACGGCCGCGCCGATCTCTACTCGCTCGGTCTGGTGCTCTACGAATGCCTTGCCGGACGCGTGCCGTTTCTTGGAGAAACCGATACCGACACCGCACTCGCAAGACTCAATCGCGATCCCACCGACCTTGCCCGGCTGCGTCCGACACTCCCGTACGGTCTCGCCGAGCTCATCCATCGGCTCCTCGCCCGCCGCCCGATGGATCGTTTCGCGACGGGTTCGGAACTGCGTGTGGCGCTCACTCGGATCGCCACCAGAGCCGACGATGCCAGCGCTTCTGCGACCCCCACTGGGGCAGCGCCGGGCCGCCGACCGACATCCGAAAATCCTCTCACGCAGCCCGAGACCGAAGGCGGCTATCGCCCCGTGCCACCGCGAACCGGTCGACCGGTGGGGCCGGCGCACCGCAGCGACCGAACGCCGACGAGCACCACGAGGCCGCGCCTTCAGCCGAATCGCACCTTCGAGCAGCGCCGCGGCCCTTCGCTGATCCTCGTCGGCGGGCTCCTCGCGACCGCACTCATCCTCGGCGGATTGTTGTGGGCCACGCTGCGCGACAACACGCCCAGCACTGGCTTCGCCGCTCCCTCGACGGTGTTGCCGGTCACCACCACGATCGCGCCGACCGCCGGGCCAGCCTCGAAGATCGTCAAGGTCACGACGTACGACCCGGAGGGCACGGACGGCCAGGAGAACGACGCACTCGCTGCGCTGGCGATCGATGGCAACCCTGCGACAGTCTGGTCCACGTTGTGCTACGGATCGAGGACGATGGGCGGCAAGACAGGAGTTGGCATCGTCTCGGATCTGGGGACCGGGGTGATCGGAACCTTCGCCGTCTCGATCGCGAGTGCTCCGTATCAGGTACAGATCCTCACTGCGATCGATGGAGCAATCCCGACGAAGATCGCCGATTGGGGCTCTCCATTGAAGCGGGCGGTGGGTGCTGATCCCGAGGTCGTCACGGTGTCGATCAACAAACCGACTCGATACGTGCTCGTGCTGTTCAAGCAGTTGGCCAAGACACCTGAGTGCACCAAGAACCCGTACCGGGGCGACATCTCGGAAATGGACTTTGTCCCCAGCTGACCGCGCACGCGGCAGTACTATCGCCGCCATCGCAACACAGCTCGCCGACCACGAGCTGGTGACTGCAGCCCAGGGGGGAGACCGTGGGGCGCTCGACCAGCTGCTCCGTCGCCACTACGACCGCGTCCAGGCGGTGTGCCGACGGATCACCGGCCACGAAGCCGATGCGGCCGACGCCGCGCAGGACGCAATGATCGCAATCGTGCGCAACCTGGATCGTTTCGACGGGCGGTCGTCGTTCGGGACGTGGGCGTACCGCATCGCCACGAATGCCAGTCTCGATGAGCTCCGGCGGCGAAAGCGGCGTGCTGTGCCGATTGCCAGGGATGACGACGAGTACCCACACGCCGAGGTCGCCGACCCTGACAGCGGTCGTCGCGTCGACGCAATCGGTGACCACATGGCCCTCGATCTGGCGTTGCGTTCCCTCAGCGACGAGTTCCGCATCCCAGTGGTGCTCCGCGATGTCGCCAACCTCGACTACGCCGAGATCGCCGAGGTGCTCGACATCCCGGCAGGCACGGTGAAGAGCCGGATCGCCCGCGGGCGGGCGGCCCTGGCCAAAGCGCTGTCGGCCGAAGACGGGAACCAGCAGACCGATCCAGAACGTCCAAGTAGAGCACCATGAACGACGACGAACTCCCGCTCAACGCCGAACTGGCCAGCGCCTACCTCGACGACGAACTCGATCCGACGGAGCGCGCCTCTGTCGAAACTGATCCCGAGGTCATGTCAATGGTCGACTCGTTCTCTCGAGTCCGTGCGTTGCTGAGTGCGTCCGACGATGTTGATGCCGGCACCAGGTCCGCTGCGATAGCCGCAGCACTGGCCGAGTTCGATGCGAGCGATGTTCCCTCCGTCGCATCGCCGCCGATCGCTGCCGCCACGATCATGTCGTTGCAGTCACGCCGCATGCGTACGTACCGCGTGGTCACAAGAGTCGCTGCTGTGCTTGTGATCGGCCTCGTCGTCGCAGTCGCGGCACTCAACGCTTCCCGTGGAGAGGACGCCAAGTCGAGCTCTGCGTCCGACGACACAGTTGCAGCTGCCGCAGCGGACTCGGCGACCCAGCCACAGCTGAAGGTCGCAGCGCCGACCAACGCTGGCGGTAACACGGCGCCAGCAGGTGCAACCGCAATCGAGAGCGCTTCCGCGCCGGGTCCGGCGATCGACAGTCGCGAGGCGCTGACGCAGTACGTCTCTCAACTCGAAGGATCGTCCGCTCCCCTAGCGTCGGTCGGCGGACCTGCCAATCAGGCACCGGCCGCGAGCGACGGATTCTCGTTGTCGTGCCTACCGCCCGACCAGATTGTGCTCGCCGCGATCGTGTTCGAAGGCCGGCCCGCATTCGCGGTTCGCGTTCAATCGAGCGGCGCGTTGCAGGCGGTCGACGCGACCGACTGCCGGGTGCTGGCCCATGTCCCGTAGCTCCGTCACCAGTTCGGCAAAGCGCGGCTGGGCAGTAGGCTGAATGCATGCCGGGTAACCCACTGACCGACCCAAATTGGGCCTCTGAACTCGCCGACACCATCGATCGTTATGTCGGCAAGATACGTACAACCGTCACCGATCGCGCAGTCACCGCTGTGCGCGCAATCGTGTTCGGGATCGTCATCCTCATCGCCGCTCCGGCGACGGTCGCGTTGATGGTGATCCTCGGTACGAAGTTCCTCCAGCGGCTCATCGCCATCGGTACCGATCACGATTCGTCGGTATGGGTGTCGTACATGGTCTTGGGCGGGCTCCTTGTCATCGGCGGATCACTGATGATGCGCAAGCGTTATGAGAACGAAGAGGCATGAGCCACCATCACGTCATCATCATCGGGTCGGGCCCGGCCGGCCTCACCGCCGCGATCTACGCAGCACGCGCCAACCTCCATCCTCTTGTCATCGAAGGCGAACCATCGAGCACGTCCGATCAACCCGGAGGGCAGTTGATGCTCACGACGGATGTCGAGAACTTCCCTGGATTCCCCGACGGCATCATGGGCCCGGAGCTGATGGTGATGTTCCGTGCCCAGTCGGCGCGCTTCGGTGCCGAGTTCCTGACCGAGAAGGTCACGGCCGTCGACTTCAGCGAGCGTCCGTTCAAGGTCAGCGTCCGTGATCGACACTTCACCGCTGACGCAGTGATCGTCTCCACCGGCGCGCAGAGTCTGATGCTCGGGCTCGAGTCCGAGGCCAGGTTGGTCGGCTATGGCCTGTCGACGTGCGCGACGTGCGACGGCTTCTTCTTCCGCGGTCAAGAGATCGCGGTCGCAGGCGGGGGCGACAGCGCCGTCGAGGAAGCAACGTTCCTCACGAAGTTCGCGACGAAGGTCATTCTCATCCACCGGCGCGACACGCTCCGAGCATCGAAGATCATGCAGGAGCGGGCTTTCAACAACCCCAAGATCGAGATCATGTGGAACACGGTTGTCGAAGACCTGATCGGCGACACCAAGCTCGAGGGCGCTGTTGTTCGCAACGTGTTGACGGGCGAGGTCACCAAGTTGCCGGTCACTGGTCTGTTCATCGCCATCGGCCATCGGCCGAACACGGACCTGTTCAAGGGTGTGCTCGACATGGACGACAACGGCTACCTCATCACCAAGCCGGGCACTTCGTACACAAACGTCCCCGGCGTCTTCGCCTGCGGGGACGTGCAGGATCACACCTACCGCCAGGCGGTCACAGCGGCCGGTTCCGGCTGTATGGCCGCCATCGACTCCGAGCGTTGGCTGGAGTCCGTCGCCTGAAAGCGGCTGTCGCGCTCGTGCCGAGCGTCACGACGTCGCCGGGAATGGTTGTCGCGGGGGTGTCGTTGAGTCCGGATAGCATCACGATCTAATCGAAAGGACCCCCGCCATGACCGCTGGCATTGTTAACCTCACCACTTCCACGTTCGACGAGGCGGTGGCCGCGGCCGACAAGCCTGTGATCGTCGACTTCTGGGCCGAATGGTGTGGTCCGTGCAAGATGATCGCCCCGATCCTCGGAGAGATTGCCGATGAGCAGGGCGAACATGTCACCATCGTCAAGCTCAATGTCGATGAGAACCCCGAGATCGCGATGCGCTTCAACGTCATGAGCATCCCCACGTTGTTGATCTTCGACGGTGGCGAGGTGCGCAAGCGTCTCGTGGGCGCAAAGGGCAAGGGTCAACTCCTGCAGGAGCTCGACGAATTTCTGCCTACTTCCCGCTGACACCCGGTCAGCGCGGCGAGGCAATACGCGATTTGCAGCGCCGCCTCGGTGCCGCCGGGTTTCCACCCGCCGCCGGCGCCGCGGCGGCGGTTTTTTGTCCTGCCACTGAGGATGCTGTACGCGCCTTCCAGGCCGGCCGGGGGCTAAGGTGCGACGGCGTCTGCGACGAGCAGACGTGGACCGCACTCGTCGAGGCGAGCTGGAAGTTGGGCGACCGGCTGCTGTTCCTGACCTCACCGAACCTGCGTGGCGACGACGTTGCCGAATTGCAAACGCGGCTGGGTCGCCTGGGTTTCGACTGTGGCCGCGTCGACGGCATCCTCGGTCCAAGCACCGCACGAGCGCTGGAGGAGTTTCAGTCGAATTGCGGCACCGCGCCCGACGGTGTGTGCGGCAAAGACACCGTGCGCACGCTGACGGTCATGACCTCGCAGACTGGTGCGGGCCCGGGAATTGCCGCTGTGCGCGAACGCGAACGGCTGCGCGCCGGCCTCGGATCAGTGGCTCAGATCCGCATCGTGATCGGCCAGTACGGCGGGCTCAGCGCTCTGAGCAGGACTTTGTCTCGGGAACTGCGAACCCGCGGGGCTACCGTCATGTCACTCGACGAGCCCGACGCAGTAGCGCAGGCCACAGCGGCCAATCATTTTGCCGCTGATGTGTATCTCGGCTTCGAAATTGTCACAGAACGTGCCGCTACGGTGCAGTTCTACCGTGTTCCGACCTTTGAATCGGCTGGCGGCCGCTCGTTAGCCGAGCTGATTGCCCACCAACTTCAATGTGTTGGTGAACTAGAGCCTGAAGTTCGTGGAATGCGTCTTCCGATGCTCCGTGAAACACGGATGCCAGCCGTCCAGTGCATACTCGGGCCGGCGCGAATGGCCATCGATGCTGGTCCGGTGATTGTCAGAGCAGTCATCGAAGCTCTCGAACAGTGGGTCTCACGGTCTACCTGAGGATTTATCCACAGGATTGTCCACCAGGTGTGTGCAACCCTCAACTTGACACTTCTATGACAATGCCGACGCAGAGTAGCGGAGGGTCGACGCAACGTAGTTTTACTAGGCGATGGAGTCCGGTGGGTTGGTCATGGCATGGTAGATCCGTTCGAGGTCCTCGAGGTCCGCGAATTCGATGACGACACGACCTCGTTTCGCGCCCATCGTGACCCCCACGCGCGTCTGCAGATGCTCTGCGAGAAGCTCCTCGAGCTCGAGTAAGCCGGGCGCGCGCAACCTTGTCGCCGGAGTCAGGCCGGCTCCGTCGGGCACTCGAACCGGCAACCTCGTCACGGTCGACGTGGGTTCTCCCCGTTCGCGCACCGCCTCTTCCAGGGTGCGCACTGACCAGTTCTCGGCGGCCGC
>JANPGV010000002.1:0-43537 GCA_031424145.1 Ilumatobacteraceae bacterium | reverse complement strand
CTCGGCCTTCTTGACGTCGAAGTCAGCAGCCTGGATCAGTTTCAACAGGATGTTCTCGACATCTTCGCCGACGTAACCAGCCTCAGTCAGGGCCGTGGCGTCGGCGACCGCGAATGGCACGTTGAGCAGCCGGGCAAGTGTCTGGGCGAGGTGGGTCTTGCCGCAGCCCGTGGGGCCCAGCAGCATGATGTTGCTCTTGGCGAGCTCGACTTCGTCGCGGCGACCCACACTGGCACCCTGTTGGTACTGGATACGGCGATAGTGGTTGTACACGGCCACCGACAGGATCTTCTTGGCCTCGTCCTGGCCGACGACGTAGTCGTCGAGGAACGTTCGGATCTCACGCGGCGTCGGCAGCTCTTCGAAACGGATCTCGCTGGAGTCGGTGAGCTCCTCTTCGATGATCTCGTTGCACAGGTCGATGCACTCGTCGCAGATGTACACGCCAGGGCCGGCAATCAGCCGCTTGACCTGCTTCTGGGACTTCCCACAGAACGAACACTGAAGCAGTTCGCCGGTGTCGCCGAATTTCGCCACGGTTCAGTCTCCTTGCTCGCCCTAGGTCGGTTCGTGAGGGTCAGCGAATCGGACCGGTGCGGTCGACGGCGTCACGAGACGAAATCACATCATCGATGATGCCATACGCGAGGGCCTCTTGCGCTTCCATAACAAAATCACGGTCGGTGTCCTTGTGCACGCGCTCAATGGTTTGACCGGTGTGTTGCGACAGGATCTCCTCCAGAAGATCCCTCATACGCATGATTTCCTTGGCTGCCAGCTCGAGATCGGTGACCTGGCCGTAGCCCACCTGGCCATATGGCTGGTGGAGCAGGATTCGGCTGTGCGGGAGGGCGAGGCGCTTGCCCTTCGTACCCGCAGCCAACAACACGGCCGCAGCGGACGCCGCCTGACCGAGGCAGATCGTGGCGATGTCGTTCTTGATGAACTGCATGGTGTCGTAGATCGCGAACAGGGCGGTGATGTCGCCACCGGGGCTGTTGATGTAGAGGTTGATGTCCTTGTCGGGGTTCTCGCTCTCGAGATGGATGAACTGCGCGCAGATCAGGCTGGCGATGCTGTCGTCGATCGGCGTCTGCAAGAAGATGATGTTCTCTTTGAGCAGACGTGAGTAGAGATCCATGCCACGTTCGCCACGACTCGTCTGCTCGATGACATTGGGAACCAGATAGTTCTTGGACTCAATCATGGTCGTGCCCTTCGTGGTCGTGATCGCCGTGCTCGTGGTCGTGTTCGTGTTCGTGGTCGTGGTGGTCGTGGTCGCCGTGGTCGTGATCGTGGTCGTGATCGTCAGTCTTGCCGATCACGAGTGCGCGATCGATCGGATTGCCTTCGGGATCGACGATCTCGACGTGATCGAGCAGAAAGTCGAGTGCCTTCGACTTGCGCATCTGGGCGACGAGATCGGTCACTGCGTCGTTCTTCTCGTACGCCTTGCGCACTTCGCTGGCCTTCTGCCGGACCTGCACGGCGATCCGTGCGTACTCGGCGTTGATGTCGTCATCGGTGACCTCGAGCCCCTCGGCCTGACCGACGGCGCGCAAGGCGAGGTCGACCTTCACGGCCTTCGCGGACTGCACCTTGAGACCCTCGATGAACGTGGCGGCATCTTGGCCGGTGACCTGCAGCCACTGGTCGACCGAGATCCCCTGCGCTTGGAACTGCTGCACCGTGTTCTGGACGCGACTCTGCAGGTCGGCTTGGACCATGGACTCGGGCGGCTCGATGTCGACGAGCCCGGCGAGTGCGGAAGTGGTTCGGTCGATGAACTGATTGCGGGTCTGGTTCAGTTTGGCGGTGCCGAGCCTTTCGGCCAGTGCGGCGCGCCACTCTTCGATGGTCTCGAACTCGCCGAGGTTCTCGCTGACCCAATCGTCGGTCAGCTCGGGGAGCTGCGTCTCGTGCACCTTGGAGACGTTGACGACGAAGTCGGCTGGCTCGTCGGTGCCGTTGGGCGTTGCCGTGAAGGTCAGTTCGTCGCCGGCGTTGGCGCCGAGCAACTCGCCGTCGAAACCAGGTGCGACCCAGCCGCTGCCGACCTGATACAGCCAGTCCTCGGTGTTGAGGCCCGCAACCGGCTCGCCTTCGCGAGATGCGGCAAGCGTGAGCGTGACCTGGTCGCCGGATTGGATCGGACGATCGATGTCGACGAGGGTGCCCTGCCGGCGCAACTCGGCTTCGACGGCTTCGTCGATGTCGGCCGACGTGGCGACAGGCGACGACAACTCGACGCGCAGCCCGCCATAGCCCGGCACGGTGATCTCCGGTCGGACCTCGCAGGTGGCGTCGAACGACACAGGACCGGTCTCTTGACCACCAGTGAACTCGATGTTGGGAGTTGCGATCAGGTCGATGTCGTGCTCGCGCACGGCGGTGGCCAGGTACTGCGGCACGGCGTCGCGTAGCGCTTGCTCACGGGCGGTTGCCAGACCGATGCGGGCCTCGAGAACCTTGCGCGGCACCTTGCCCTGGCGAAAGCCCGGCAGCTTGACCTCTTTGGCGATCGTTCGGAAGGCCTGGTCGATGTCGCGATCGAATTCCGCCTCGTCGATCGTTACCGACAGCTTGACGAGCTTCTTGGCGGGTGCATCTTCTGGGGTGTCCACTACGGGCTCGATCGTGCTGTTCACAGATCGTCGATGCTATCGGTCGGCCCTCTCATCAGGCAGACTGTGACCATGACCTATTGGAAGCCGCACGCGCTGGCCAAGCCGCATGCCGACCAACTCGATCTGAAGATCGGCGATCAGGTCGAGACGACCGTCGATCTCGATTCCGGCGTTCCGTCGGGCACTCCCGGCAAGGTCATCCTGGCCAATGGGTTCAACTGGCAGCGCTACCGGGTCGCCTTCGTCAACGGTATCGAGGTCGGCGACCTCGACCAGCGCAACATCGTCCCCATCGGACGCACCGCCAAGCGCCTGGCCAAAGCAGCCAAACGCGCCTGACCCCCCACCTCCCGCACCATGCCCTTCCGAGTGTTTGCCGCCCAGGCCGCCCAACGGAGTGTTTTCAGCCACCCCGGGGTGGCGCGAAACACTCGGATGGGGTCATGAGCACGTCATTGCGCCACCGGTTCCCGGGGGTCAGGCCGGAGTGGTCGCGGTTCGACGGGCCTGCCGGAACGCAGATGGTCGACTCGGCGATCACCGCGATGAGCCAGTGGATGGCCAGCGGAAACACTGCTTCCAACGGCGGGCCGTTCGCCGCGGCGGAGGAATGCCAGAGATTGATGGATCGAACTCGCGCTGCCGTCGGGCAATTCCTGGGCGCTGACCCGGCGGGCGTCACGTTCGGCCCCAACATGACGTCTTTGACGTTCGCCGTGTCGCGTGCGATCGGCGAAACGCTTCGGCCGGGTGATCGCATCGTCGGTACGCGGCTCGACCATGACGCCAACATCACGCCGTGGCGGCGCGCCGCCGATGCCGCCGGCGCCGAACACATCCTGGCGCCGTTCGAGCCGGAGGCAGGCCAGTTGCCTCCGGGCAACGTGATCGACATGATCGACGAGCGCACCAAGTGGGTCACGTTGCCGGGTGCCTCGAACCTTCTCGGCTCGACGCCGGACCTTGCGCCGATCATCGAGGCCGCCCACGCAGTTGGTGCCAATGTCTACATCGATGCCGTTCACCTCGCCCCGCATCGCGCCATCGATATCGCGGCCCTCGGTTGCGATGCATTGGTCACCTCGCCGTACAAGTGGTACGGCCCTCACAGCGGTGTGCTGTGGATGCGACCCGACTTGCTCGACAGTTTGCCGGTGTTCAAGGTTCGCCCGGCGACAGACCGCGGGCCGGGCCGTCTGGAGACGGGAATGCCTAATTTCGAAGGCATCGCCGGCATCGAAGCTGCGGCGCGTTTCCTCATCGAGGAGGGCATGGATCACGTAGCGGCCGCCGAGTCAGAGGTGTTCTCGTATCTGCTTTCCGGGCTGCTGTCGATCAGTGGCGTGAAGGTGTGGGGGTCGCAAACGCTCGAAGCCCGGGTTCCCACTGCCGCTTTCACGATCAATGGAGTGCATCCAGCTGAAGCGTCGAAGGCACTCGCCGCCAAGCGGATTGCCGTGTGGGACGGGCACAACTACGCGGTCGAGGTCGTCGATCAGTTGGGGCTGGCAGATAGTGGCGGAGTCATTCGGGCCGGCGTCTCACGGTACGTCGAGCAGCCCGATGCCGACCGTTTGTTGGCGGCCGTCAGCGAACTCGCCCGGTAGCATTCGTCGCGTCCGGGATGTGGCGCAGTTGGTAGCGCACCTGCTTTGGGAGCAGGGGGTCGGGAGTTCGAGTCTCCCCATCCCGACGTACTTGACCTGGTGAAAACGATTTCGGCAATCGCACGAAGCTCGCCGACGTCTTTCGCGTTGTTGACCATGTGAGTGGCCGCGGTGAGGTCGTTGTCTTCCCACTCCGAACCGGCGAGTAGTCGTTCTTCGGCTTGCTCGGTGCGGCGTCGATTGAGAGCGCGCACCCCGCCGTCGGACAGAGGAACAAGTCGGCGTGATCGCACGTTTTTGCCGTCGCCAAGAACGACACCGCTGTTGACTGCGGCGAGGCTCTCGTCGATTCGCCTCCCACGCCTGCACGAATTTTCCCTGACCGGCTTGGCAACCGTCGGAGGCAACGCGACCCGTGCGGCTGGGCTCCTCGGGATCAAGCCTTCCTCGACCGCGTCAGCCAGCGAAGCGCGGAGCACGTTGCGACAGATCTGCACGCCGCGTCGAGACAAGGTGCCGGCGTTCGCCAGTGCATCGATCCAGTCGGCAACATCGTCGCGGTCGAGTCGCGCCAAGGGGATCGCGCCGAGGCCGCGCTCGATATGTGGGATCGCCCAGGAGTACTGCTCGCGTGCCTTCGGTGTGATGTCGGACTAAGCGGCCGATCTTCAGGGTTCGGTATCGCCGGCCGTGAGTGTTGGGTATCGACGCATGAAGACGTCTGCCGGCTCGAGGACAAATCCGCCGGAGCCGAACGTGACGGTGAAGTTGTCGAGAAATCCGACTTGACCGAGCATCACCGCGGTTCCTTGGTGTGGCCAAGGCGTCAGCACCGCCACCAAGCTGCGCCACCGAATCGCGGGTTCCATCGCAAGTTCTGCCGGCGGCCTGGCTTCCAACGTCAATTCGTACAACGGAACCTCGCTCGCACTACCGGCGAGGCGGAGGAACATCGAATTGCCGGTGTCCGCGGGGTCACCACCGCTCTGGATCACCTCCTGCGCAACCACGGTTATTCGGTCCGCCGGTGTCCACGAGCGCCGAGAACGTCGGACTCATGGGGTTTCTCGTCGGGGCGACATGTTCCTTAAGTAGCCGTTGCTTCGAGTCGATAAACCGGCGTGAGTTCTGGGCCGACGCAGATGAACTATGGCGCGGGGTCCGAGGACCGATGGCACGCACATCCTTGGCTGTCGCGCCTTCTACGGGTTGCAATCCTGCTGGTCCCCACGTCGCTGTCGATCACGTTGTCGCTTGTTGCGGCTCACCTCGTACCGCCCCATCGACTCGGGCTGCACCGGTGGGTGTGGTGGGCGCTCGTCGGCGCAGTGTCGACGGCGGTGCTTCTCGTTGCAGATCGCCTCGCACGGCGGCTCCTCCCGCTGACTGCGTTGTTGAGGATGACGTTGATCTTCCCCGATCACGCGCCATCACGGTTCGGTCTGGCGATGCGCACCGGCACAACCAAACAACTGGAGCGACTCGTTCACCAAAGCGACGCCGGCGGCCCCGATAATCCCGAGCTGAGCCAAGCCGCGATCATGCTGGAACTCGTTGCCGCGCTCGGAGTTCACGACCGCCTGACCCGCGGACATTGCGAGCGGGTACGCGCATACACCGATCTCGTCATCAAGGAACTGGATTTGCGCGAACAGGATGCGAACCTGTTGCGCTGGGCGGCGTTGCTGCACGATGTCGGCAAGCTCCGTGTGCCACGCGACATCCTGACCAGCGATCGTCGACCGGCCGATGTCGAATGGGACAAGCTGGCGACGCATCCCGCCGAAGGGATGGCGCTGACCGAACCACTCGCGGACTGGCTCGGAGAATGGCGGCGAACAATCGGTGAACATCACGAACGCTGGGATGGCAACGGCTACCCCAGCGGACTGTCCCGTGACGACATCCATCTCGGGGCGCGAATCGTCGCCGTGACCGACGCCTTCGACGTCATGACCTCCGCGCGTTCGTACAAGAAGCCGATCCCTGCATGGATGGCACGCGAGGAGATCGCCCGCTGCTCGGCCAGCCAATTCGACCCGACAGTCGTTCGCGCCTTCTTGAACATCGGTTTGCGACGCTTGCGTTTCGCTCTCGGGCCGCTCGCCTGGCTGTCCAACCTTCCAGTACTTGGTCGAGCACCCCTTCTCTCAGCAGCGTCCGGCGCCGTCGGCGGCGTTGCCACCGCCAGCGTGCTCACCGTTGCCGCGATCACCGGGACGACACCTCCCCAACCGCACGTCCGACCTCCACCCGTCACCGAAGCACACGTCATCACGACGACCCTCACAGCACCCGACATGGATATCACCGGTAGCCGCGATCAGCCACTGATTGTGACACTGCAAGGCTCCGCCGAGCACAACCTGCGGCTCGCCCTCACAGCGCCGCCTCGCCATGGCGAAGCGCTGGTCAGCAGACAACCGGTACTCGACGAACTCGGACGATGGGCCGCTGAACTCGTGGTCACACCAAACCTCGGATTCGTCGGCCATGACGACCTCAACTATCAGGTCTGCGACAACATGTCTGCCTGTGCCCAAGGGACAGTTCGAATCGCACTCAAAGGCCCAGACCCACCCTCTCCCGACTCGACAACCCCCAGCGCGACCAGCAGCACAACCACCACGACAACAAGCACGACCACTACCACCTCAGTCGCTCCTGCACCGACACCAACCACGGTGCTGACGAACACGCCGGCAAGCGCGCCCACGACGACGTTCACCACAACCACAACGACGACGGTGCTGCCGGCCACAACATCCACGGTGGCGACGAGCACGACGACGACCATCACGACGACTTCGACTACAACGGCCTCGCCTCCGACCACGACGACGGCCGCTCCAACGACAACCACTGTGGCACCGACTACGACAATTCCGGCAACGGCACCCGCAGCAGGCCCTGACAGCGCCGTGGGCAACGAGGACCAGACACAGGTCGTCCCCTTGTCAGTTCTGCTACTCAACGACTCCGATGCCAATGGCGATCCACTCACCATTTCGTCGGTGCACGATCCTGTGAACGGGGCAGTGCAGATGACCAGCACGCACGCCGTGTTCGTACCCGACGCCGACTTCTTCGGCGACGCGACATTCGTCTACACCGCCTGCGACCCCGGCAATTTATGCTCCGATGCCATCGTCACGGTGACCCTTGACCCCGTAGCAGATGCGCCACGACCCAGCGACGACGACTACATCGTCACCGCCGGAACGATCCTCAATGTGACCGCACCTGGAGTGCTCGCCAACGACCTCGAGCCAGACGGTGAACTACTCACCGTCAACAGCAGCCTTGTCCCAGGCCTCACCGGCACCATGTCAATGAACAGCAACGGATCACTCACCTACATACCGACACCGTTGTTCACGGGACAAGACAGCGGTACCTACACCCTTTGCGACCCGACCAACCTCTGCGCCACTGCGACCATCACGATCACGGTCTCGCCCAACCCCAGCAGTTCCCAGAGCCTCTACATGACCGGCGCCGGCAGCGGAGGCTTCTCATTTGGTACCAGCCCGCCACCAGTGGCGAACCCCGAACCCGATCCCGACAACGACAACAAACCGGGCCTGACCATGGCAAACAGCTCCCAGACCGGCTATCTGTGGATCTACCAACTGCCCTCAGCGACATCGCTCGCCGGCCCCGTCACCCTCGATCTGTACAGCGCCGTCAAGAACTTCAACAACTCCGAAGATGCAACACTCGCCGCCGACCTCCTCGTCTGCGATACCGGGGGCACCAACTGCGTCTCGGTTCTCCAACGCCAATGGACCTTCAAACCCTGGAACGTCGGCGGCGCCACCACGTGGACCGAACGCCAACTAACCATCGGAACCATCAACACGACCCTGCCCGCCGGCAGCGAACTCCGTCTCGTTCTTACTCCCGGCAAAAGGGACCTCTGGGTTGCCCTCAGCGGCGACCGCCCATCTGCACTCCAACTCACCGTATGACTGCGGAAGGAATAGGCGACGATGCTGTGCTGTCAGACGCGTGTTGTCACTCGCGGCTGCATCGGTGTGAGGGCTGGCGCCCGGTCCTCGACCACTTGGGCGGCGTCCAGCACGAGGTCTTCGCGGAAGCGGGCACCGATGATTTGCACGCCTTGGGGTAGGCCGTCGTCGCAACCGACGGGGACGGCGCATAATGGCAGCGCGAGCGTGTCGATCGGCAGCACCATGCGCATTGCCATGCCGATTTCGTCCACTCGGTGAATGTCGTCGGCGACCAGCCACGGTCGCTCGCAGCACACCGGGGTGAGAATGATCGGGTGGTCATGCGAGAACTGCGCCCAGGCCGCGCCAAGCCGGTGGCGGGCGATCCAGGCCTGTGCCTGCCTGGATTGGTCGACGAACGCCATCACGCCCGACCCCAGCACCGCATTGACGAACTCGAGCGCGCAGCCACATGGTGTATCAGAGATGTATCAATCCGCTGAGCATCGACCGGTCCGCCGCAGTCCGATTCGTGTTGCACAGTCCCCCATCACCCCAGCCAGACGGACCGTACAGCACCGAACAACACCAAGAAATACTGTCTGAACAGGCTCTTTTCAGATTTGGGAGCAGGGGGTCGGGAGTTCGAGTCTCCCCATCCCGACGTACTTGAGCTGGAGCTCAGCCGTCGGTTCCGGTAGCCCATGTATCACCGATGTATGAGGCCACCTTCGCCGTGGTCTGAACGCCGCCTCCATCGGCGTTTCGCGCACCCGCAGATTCCGAACCACGCGGATGTACGAGGGGGGAATCCTGAAATCACGTGCCGGTCGGGCGGAATTGGGTTCTCACAGCCGTCGCACGTCTGAGGCGCGGTCGACCGGGTTGAGCAACGGAACCTGGCGACCCAGTCTGTAGCATCATTTTTACGGGCGTTGTCCTGCCGCGTTGCTCCGAACCTTGGTGGCGCCTCACCCTTAGAGAGAGCTAGTGAGCGATCCCGCCAGCGACGTTGGATTCAGCGACATGAACGACGCCATTTTACCCGACGGCGCTCTCGGGCAAGGTCTCCTGAGTTTGTTCGACGTCGCGTCACGAACCGAGCCTGGGGACGTGTTGGCTCTCGTAGAGGTCGTTTGCGAAGTAGTTGGGGCCACGTGCGGTCGTCTCTTCGTTGCTGACTACGGATTGCGCTCGCTGCAACAGATCCCGCCGATTGGTGAAGACGGCGAGTCCCAGCCGATCGAAGGAACGCTCGCTGGTCGTGCGTTCGCCAACAACGAGATAGTTGGTTTCGAGGCTGATGACACGATCCTGTGGGTGCCGTTGACCGATGGCACAGAGCGGATTGGTGTTATCGAACTTGTCTTTGACAACGAAGACTCAGTGGTACGCGAATTGTTGGATCCTGTGATTGCCACATTTGTGCTTCTGCTTGTGACTCGAGCTCGCTATAGCGATAGGTGGAACCGTGCGCGGCGGTCGGAGCCCTTGTCTCCGGCCGCCGAGGCGCAATGGAGTCTTCTCCCGCCGTTGGCATCTACAACTGAGCGTGTGGCGATTGCGGGGATTCTGGAACCTGCATACGAGATCGGCGGAGACTCCTTCGACTACGCCCTGAACGACGACCGTCTCGATTTCGCGATCGTTGACGCGGTGGGTCACGGCATGTCTGCAGTGTTGATGTCGGCCGCAGTGATCAACAGCCTCCGCAACGTCAGACGCCAGCAGGGCGATCTGCCGATGGCTTACCGTCAGACAGATGCGCTGATAGAACGCCACTTCGGAAACTCCTTCTATGTCACCGGTCAGATCGGGACGCTAGATGTTTCAACGGGCATTCTGCGATGGATCAATGCTGGCCATGCCCTGCCGATGGTTGTGCGGAACGACACCTACGCCGGAGAATTGGTATGCCGTCCGTCGATGCCAATGGGGCTCGGCGGTCCCGTAGTCGAAGTCGCAGCCGAGCCGCTGCAGCGCGGTGACAGGGTCTTGTTCTACACAGATGGAATCACGGAATCGAAGTCGCCCGACGGAACGCTGTTTGGCTCCGACAGGCTCGCAGACTTCCTGGTCCGGTCGACTCACGATCGAGTGCCCGTCGCCGAGACCGTACGACGCCTCTCCCTAAATGTTGTGAGCTATGTAGGCGCGGGCCTCAGAGACGATGCGACGCTGCTCTTGATCGAGTATCTCGGACAGGGCGACTAGCCCATCAATTCAGAACCGCGCGGAGCACGACGACCGGCGCCGGCGCGGCGACCGTGGCGCTGAATCGTGCCGAGCATCGCGTAACACTCCGCAATTCAATCCCACACCAGCGCGATGCGCACGACCGAGCATCTTCTGTCACAATTTCGAGGTCTACAATCAGCGCAATCTGGGCACTATCTAATCCAACGTCGAAGAGCCCCGCTGGCACCGTCCCGCCGCGGGGCTCTTCCCGTTGGCAACGCCTTGTGTGTCGGTTGCCTCCATTCATCCCGGCTACGACGTGGCGAACTTCCACTGCATCGTTGTGCACGGAAGCACAACTCCCCCTCGAATGGTTGCAAATCGAACGTCGACGCAACGAGCACACTGGGCGAAGGTCTTACCTCGTTCGGCCCGTTCATCTGGGAACGCCAGATTCAGGAGTAACGAGCGGGCTGATCCCTCGCGGTCATCGCGACGGGATATGCGGTTATCGTCGACGGTCGTGCTCGTCGTGTGCTGGTCGCGACGCCTCTCCGCCAGATCGAAATGGAAAGCGCGCCGTATTGCTCCGTTCGCCGTCGCGGCACTGGTGACGGCCACGGTAGTGATGGTGGGTGAGCCGGCATCAGCGGCGAACGATGGGCGGATCGCGGCTGGTGGTGTGCTGCGGGTGTCGGTTCCCGAGGCCGTGGGTGGCAAGACCGTTGTCGGTCAATTGACCGTCGACCGCGTCATTGGTGCGGGTTTCGTGACGGCCTACGGCTGCGACGAGGGGATCCCGACGGACGCAGAGGGCGTCGTCAGCCGATCCGACCTCAACTTCGACAGCAACGTGTCACCCGTGTCGTCCAACCGATTGATCGTCAAAGCCGACGACAACGGCGACGTGTGCTTCTACACGCTTCGTCCGGCCGCGCTGATCATCGACGTGAATGCCGTGACGTTCGATACTGGCATCAACTCGTTTACCAACCGCCGCACCGACACGCGAGCACGACCGGACTCACGAGTCGTCGGCGGTGGAGTGCTGCGCGTGTCCGTTCCTGAAGCCGTGGGCGGCAAGACCGTCGTCGGACAACTGACGGTGGACCAGGTGGTGGGTGCAGGGTTCGTCACGGCCTACGGCTGCGCTGACGGGATCCCCACGGACACCGACGGAACCGTCAGCCGATCCGACCTCAACTTCGACAGCAACGTGTCACCCGTGTCGTCGAACCGATTGATCGTCAAAGCCGACAGCAACGGCGATGTCTGCTTCTACACGCTGCGCCCGGCAGCATTGATCGTCGACATCAACGGCGTCTCCGACGTCGGCATCAACTCGTTTGCCGACGAGCGAACCGACACCCGCACGCTCCCCAGCCCCCGAGTTGCCGGCGGTGGAGTGCTGCGCGTAGCGGTTTCGCAAGCTACCGGCGGCAAGACCGTCGTGGGGCAACTGACCGTCGACCGCGTGCTGGGGGCCGGTTACGTGACAGCGTTCGGCTGTGATGACGGCTTGCCGACGGACGCGGATGGCGTCGTCAGCCGATCGGACCTCAACTTCGACGGCGCAGTCTCACCGGTGTCGTCGAACCGGTTGATCGTCAAGGCCGATGCGAACGGTGACGTCTGCTTCTACACACTGCGCCCAGCGTCATTGATCATCGACATCAATGGCGCCTCCGACGTCGGCATCAGCTCGTTCCCCAATCGTCGTACCGACACCCGCGCCCAACTACCGCCCGGCTCTGTCAATCCCATTGAAGTGCCCGTTTGGCCGCCGTACGAGCCGCTCCCTGCGCTGCAAGGCATCGCCGCGCTCACGGGATTGGCTGCGGACGCGACGGTTACCAGCCGACCGTTCCTGGCTGTCAAGATCGACAACTACGGCGTTGCGCGGCCGCAATGGGGGCTTGAGGCGGCCGATGCGATCATCGAGGAGAACGTCGAAGGGATCTCCCGCTTCGTTGCGCTCTTCCAGACGCAGTTGCCAGAAGTGGTGGGACCGGTCCGTTCTGCACGAATCGGTGACCTGGATCTGTTGTCCGCGATGAACCGAGCGATCTTCGCCTACTCGGGCGCCAACCCGGGCGTGACGGCGTGGATCAACTCGGCCAACAGCTCAGGAGTGCTCGTCGACTTCACCGCGCAGCGCAATCCCTGTTACGGCCGCACGGCTGAGCGACCCGGACCCCACAACCTGTTGCTCGACCCCAACTGTGCCGTCGAAACCTCCACCGATGCCGGCCCGGCCCGACCGCTGTGGACGATCGACGCGTCGTGGACGCCGCCAAGCGGAGTCGTCACGTCTGCTGACACGACATTCACGATCGCGATGGATGGAGTCGCGGTCGAATGGACCTGGGACGGCACAACAGGGACCTACCTGCGATCCCAGGATGGTCAACCGCACGTCACCGCGGCAGGCCCACAGATCTCGGCACGCAACATCGTCGACATCTCCACCGTCTACGTTCCCTCTCCCGTCGATGCTCGATCGCCGACGCCAATCACCATTGGTACTGGACCAGCGGTTGTGCACCGCGACGGCACAGCGGTTCCCGTGATCTGGTCCCGGGCCACACCGTACGACCGCTACAGCTTCTTCGAGACGGCGACAGGTCAGCCGATCCCCCTCGACGCCGGCACAACGTTCATCGAGCTGCGCCGAGACCACTGACCTCCCGATTTACCAAACTCTCGTCTCGTTCACACGTGGTCCTCCTTCTCAGCTAACGATCGACGTGTGTGATGAGTGGACCCGAAGTCCCCGGGTTCCAACGAAAGCAGGTCAACATGAAATTCACTCTTGGTCGCAGACAACTTGCCACCATAGGACTCGTTGTCGGTGCGGCGATCGGTGGTGTCGGCATTGCAAATGCCGCAACAGGAACGACGACCCCGACCGACCCGGCAGTCACCACACCCGTCGATCCCGCGGCCCCCGCAGCCGGCACCGGCGTGGACCAGAGCAACAACGACCCGACTCACGAGGCGACGGAATCCGCCGAGCGAGAGGCCGCTGAGACAGCAGGTCGCGTGGGCGGAGGCGGGAATCACCACTCCAACACCGATGCGGCCCACGAGGCTGCCGAATCACCGGAGCGCGCTGCTCAAGAAGCTGCGAACGACGCGGCGCGGGACGCCGCTTCGAACACCACAGGCTCCACCACGGGCGGGTGAGCGCACCCAGCGCAGTCGGGTTGGTCAGATGACCGGCCCGACTGCCTCGCGGACGAGCTCGTGGAAGACGCGGACGCCCTCCTCCCACTTCGGGCTGAGCACACCGACGTCGTAGTTGCCGGCGTTGAGGTTGCGCTGCACATGTTCGCACACGCGGGCATCCTCGTCGGCTACCTGCTCGCTGAATTTGATGATGGCTTCGACGTCGTGCTCGGTGTCGTCGGCGAAGAAGTACTCGAATATCAGGTCGCTGTGGCTGTGTCCTCGCGGTAGCCAACGCTCGACTGCGAACCCGCCGGGGAAGACGTCGAAGGCGAACGTCGGCCAGAACCAACCGAACACGCCGAACGTCGAGTGATCCCGAGGGGGCATCTCGTGGATGTTCCACTTCCGGTCGTCCTTGATCAGCACCTTGTAGTTCAGTGCGTCGGCGTCGCGGCTCATCGCCGGGTGAACGGTGGGAAGGTGGTACCCCTCCATGAAGTTGTCGCCGTACGTCTTCCAGTTGCAGGCGACATTGCGAATGCTGCGGCTGTGGAACTGGAACGACTCGAGCTCGACATGGGCGACCTCATCGGGGAACTTGCCCAGCCACTCGTGCAACGTGGGCACCGTCGGGTCGAGGCACACGAAGACCATGCCACGCCACGACTCGACTTGGATCTTCGTCAGGTTCATTCCCTCTGGCACCTCGCAACCGAAGTCGCGCGCGTTCAGCAGCGTGCCGTCGTTCCGGAACGCCCATCCGTGATAACGACAGACCAAGTTGGCCTGATGGCCCTCCCCGTCCCACACGATCGGGCCGGCGCGGTGCGGGCACATGTTGTAGAAACCGACCAGGCTTCGATCCTCGTTGCGGCGCACGAAGATCGGCCACCCGGCGAGGTTCTCCGCCACGTAGTCGCCGGGTCGCCGAAGCTGATGTTCGTAGGCGACGTGCACCCACGACGAGCCGAAGATCGGCCAGCGCTCCCGCTCGAACACGCCTGGGTCCGTGTACCACCGGGCCGGAAGGGTCTGCACCAGTTCCACTGGCGAAATCCTACTCACCGGCCTGCTTGGGGCGAGCCGCGACCTGCAATTGCTGCATGGCCATCAGGTCGCGCATCTGGTCCTGCATGCCGGCTGGGGAACCGTCGAGGAACAGCACGTTGCCCTTCCCGTTCTCAGCCATGTGGCGGATCGACTCGGTCCACATCGAGAACAGGATGAGCGAAGAGTCGACGCTGTTGTCCTCGAGCTCGCGCGCTGCTTGTGCAAGACCACGGGCCACCTCTTCGCGGAACAGTGCAACGCCCTGACCGCGCAGTTGAGCCGCGGTTCGCTCCGCTTCTGCTTCGATTCGCACTGCAGTTCCCACCGCCTCTGCTTCTTTGGTCTTGCGGATCAACAGCGCGTCGCCCTCGTTCGTCGCCGCTGCTTTGAGGTTGTTCGATGCGACGACCTGAGCCATCGAGGTCGTGATGGCCTGATCGAAGGTGATGTCGTTGAGCTGAAGGTCGATCACGTGAAAGCCCCATGTCTCCACGGTGCCATCGAGGTTTTCCTTGACCTCTTTCACGATCTCACCGCGCAAGCCGAGGATCTCGGCCTGCTTCATCGAGGCGACGAAGCCACGGGTGCTGCCCTCGACGCTGCGCACGAGTGCGGTGAGGAAGTCCTTCTCGGTGACGAACTTGAACGCCACGTTCTTGATCGTCTCTTCGTTCTCGTTGAAGACGCTGTAGACCATCATCGCCGTGAAGTACACGTTGGCCTGATCTTGCGTGATGGCCTGGAACTGCAGTTCGACAGCGCGGTTCTGCACGCTGATGCGGCGATGCACGCGCTCCACAAACGGGACCAGGAGGTTGAGCCCCGGCCGCTTGATGCCGTGATATTTGCCGAAGACGGTTGTCACCGCGACGTTGCCGGTGCCAACCGTTTTGACCGAGGACAGAATGCCGATGAGCACGATGATGCCGACGACGATCCCAAGGATCTGCAGTGCGTTCATGGGGTCACGTTACGGCGCGATTCGTCCGTCGCGCGGCGCCGCTCTATCGCTTGATGATGCAGTACACCTTGCGGAACGTCTCGGTGACATCCCACCGCCCGGTGAAACCGGAAGGCGTGAACAGGACCGATCCGGCAGAAAGGTCGTAGCGGACGCCGTCGTCTCCGGTCATCGTCGCTGAGCCGGAGAGGCAGACGAAGACTTCGTCATAGCCATCGCGGCTGGCCGGAAAACTTCCGGGTGTCGCTTCCCACACGCCCACGTTCAGGCCGTTGTGGACCCACAGCTCTGCGGTCGATTCGAGGGGCTCGCCCTTGATCGCATTGGCACGAGGCACCGGCCCGCCGAGGACCGCTGTATGAGCGTTGGCGAGGTATGCCGCCGGCGCAGCCTGTCCCGGCCGGTTGTCGATGACGAACATCTTGCGCACGGTCTGATGCACTGTCCACGTCGAGTCCCAATGCCGCGGCGTGACCCACGCCGTGCCCGGCGAGATGTCGAATTCGCCGTTGTCATGCGTCACCGTGACCCGGCCCGACACCATGCACATCATCTCGTCGTAGTCGTCGGTCGGCCCGCTGATCGTTCCGGGATGGCATTCCCAGATGCCGACCTCGACGCCGTCGTACCCCCACTCCCACATCGTCTGTGCGGGCGTTTCGTCCGGCGACATCGGCGAGAGGTTGGCACTGAGGATGTTCTGGGCGTACATGCCATCCATTGTGGCCGGGTGACGGCGTCGCACCGCACCCGGGACGGTCGGCGCGAGCGGAGATATGCTCGCGGCTCCGACATCGCGGGTGTAGCTCAATGGCTAGAGTTCCAGCCTTCCAAGCTGGCTATGCGGGTTCGATTCCCGTCACCCGCTCTCTTCTTCCAACGCGGCGCGGCGTTCCGTTGTCCGATGCGTATGAGATCTGACGCCCCGTATGCGGGGCCGCAACGTTCAAACGCTGTGTCGAACGGCGCTCACATGCCCATCGTTGGAGCGGGGCCCGAGGGCATGGACGGCACCACCGCGTCGGCTACCCGTGGCGACGCCGCCACCAGCACGGCGAGCGCGATGAAGACGACGCCGGCGACGCGGCTGACAATCGCACCGTGGCGCAACAGCTTCTCGCTGACCACGATGACTGCGAGTCCCAGCATCGCCCACACGTTCATGACACCGAAGGCGACGAACAGCAACATGAGCGCCCAGCAGCACCCAAGGCAGAAACCGGCGTGGTGCAACGCGATCTTCAGGTCTCGGGCGCGGCCCTTGATGTTGCCGTAGTGCAGGAGTTGGCCGAGCGGCGACCGGCAGTGGCGGAGGCAGACTGCCTTCAGCGGGGTCAGCTGGTAGACGCCGGCCACGGCGAGAACGACGACTGCGATGGTGCGCATGACCGTCGGGTGATCGGCGACCTGATCGTCGACGATTCGCAGCACCAAGTACGCAGGGATGCCGGCAGCGGCCCACACGATCAAGTAGCCGCCGACGAACAGGATCAAGCGGCGAGTTCGGTCCGACCCGATCGTACGGATGACCAGAGATGCGACAGGCGCCACCGCTGGAAGCATCATCGCCGTCATCATCAGAGACCACATCCCCATGAACTCGACGAGCGGTATCCCCATGGTTCCGACGCCGTTGCCCATGTGGCTCGCGTAGGCGATCACGCCGGCCCAAGCGAGCGCTCCGACGCCCAACATGACGATCGTCTGTGTCGTGAGGCGCAGCGCCGGACGTTCGAGCGCGGCCGCGGGCGAGGTCACGCAGACCAGGCGTACGGAGCGTTGAACCCGCTGGTGCCGGTGCCGTCGAAGCGGATCCCGAACACATCGATTTTCGACTTCGTCGCCGGAGACACGGTGAGCGTCGTGTTGGCAGGGTGGAACACGTTGACGAGCGTCACCGGCTCAGGGAGGTCACCGACAAGCAGCGATTTGACTTCAACATCGATCAGATCACCGAAACGAACGGTGAACGTGTCGTCGGACTGATGCCACTCCACAGGCGCCCGTTCGATGCCGGCCATCTCGCCGATGAGCGGACCCAACATTGCCGGCGGTCCTCCGAGCTCGCCGCCCAGCACTCGGCCCAGCGCACCGGCTTGCTGGTCGGTGGCAGCTTCGTCGAGCACCACGCCGACCTTCCATCCACCGTCGGCCATGACCGGTGGGGTGTCGAGCACCATCGCGAACGTCAGTCCGCTGACGTCGACCCCCTCGATGTCACCACGGTCAATATGAAAGGCGAGCATCGCCAGGCAGCGGTCGCGCGTCGCGTGGGCCGTCAGGCCGGACCACGTACACGGGCAGATCGTGTCGCACGAGCAGTTCTCGAAGTAGGTACCTTCCAGCGTCCAAGTCATTGCGTGCCCCCTGTTCGTTTTTGGCGATCTTACTCCCGCAGCCAGGCCCCACGAACCGCTTCTAGAGCCCGAACGCCTGCGCCATGCTCGGCGCGTTGGCCGCCTGCCCGAGATGGTCCGTGATTCCCAGCGCTTCCTCGGTGAATGCCAACAACGCGTAGTGATCAAGCTGTGCATCGGCGACCGTGCCGGGAACTATCGAGGGGGCGACCGCGACGAATGGTGTCGTCCCGGCGCCCTCACTTTCATCGAATACGACGAACAATGCCGTCCTTCCGTCTCGATACGTCGGCGACTCGGTGATACGGGCAACAACATCAGCCAACCACTTGTCGCCCGTGGAGACTGAGCAATCGTGCGTGTCGTTGCACAGGTCCGGGGTGATCATGATGAAGTTCGGAAGACCACCAGCCAGGTCGGAGAAGAACTGATCGAAGGGCACATTGTCCTGTTCGCATGCGGTGCGATCATCGCCGCCGACGAAGTACGCCGCCGGGTTGTGCTTCACCGCATAGCGACCACCCGACTGCAGCGAGCAGTTGGCAGCCATGGCCTCCTCGTAGCTCTTCGACGTCTTGCCGACGCCGCGCACCTGACGGAAGATGTTGTCGACGTTCAACTTGTGCTGCCGCGGGTCAGCATCATCATGCACGTCCTGCGTTGCACCGGTGGTCGCAGCGATGTAGTTCGGAAGCGATGGGTGGATCCCGTGATCGACGTAGTTCGAGGCTGTTCCGCATGCCTCGGCAAGGCCGTGCAGGAAGGGCGCCTGGTTCGAGTCGAAGACTTCACTCCGATCCTTGTTCTCCATCCAGATCCAGATCACGTGGTCGTATGACGTCGCCGCAGCGCCCGGCTGGCCGCACGGCCCGTCCCATGGGATCGTCGTCGACGCTGCCGACGTTTCGGCGGTAGATGTCGTGGTCACGGGCCTGGGAGCCGAGGTAGTTGACGCCGACGGAGGTGGAATTGTCGACGAAGAAACCAGCGGGCCGCTGTTCGGACCGGGAGATCCTTCATTGCTTCTCACCGTCGAAGCGCCTGTACCGGCCGAACAAGCTGTCACGACGAGCGCTGCGAGCAGGAGCCCAATTGCTGCCCGCGCTCGTCGAACCACCCGCCTGTGCGACATCGTCGACAGACTGGCACACGGTCTCACCCGCACGAACACGCCACTTCTCAGCTGTTGGGCGGCCCCCCGAGTCGCAGGTACTTCGCCACCTCCTGATATCCCATCCGGCGATAGACCGGATAGCCGCTTTGGCTCGACTGCAGGACCGAGTGGGTGCATCCCCGCCGCACGCCCTCCGCAACGACGGCCCACGTGACTGCCTCGCCATATCCCTGCCTGCGATAGTCCGGTGCGGTGGCCACGTTGTAGACCCCTGCTGTCGTACCCGATCGGCAGAGGAGCGCAGTGGCTACCGGAATACCCTCGAGACATCCGACTGCCACTGCGATATCGGGATCATCCAGGAGCCCGTTGCCGATGATCTCGCCGGCCATCTCGGGTGGCATTTCAAACCCGGCGGTCACGACAGTTCTGTGTGCTTCGATGCCTTCTTCGTCATGAGCGATGATCACGTCCAGCACGGAGGAACGCTCGGGAATCTGCTCGACCGCGCGCAGTCCCATGCTCGGCACGTCGCCCGCGTCTCGCAGACCCGCCGCCCGACCGGCGTTCAGCAATGGCTCGTCGAGTCCTTCGCGGACCCAGATCAGAAATGGCACTCCGAGCCCGCCGAAATGTTCGATCGCCGCGGCTATCGCCCCTTCCGGATCGCTGGTCGGCGCGTCGAGAAACACCCCGTTGAAGAAAGCCACGGGTAGACCCGTTGCAACCATGGTCAGTGAATCGAACTGCGATGCCGGGTGTCCCGCGTGACGGGCCATCGTCACCCACGCTGCCGTCAGGTTGACATCCCCCGCGGCCGCCACCTCGGTCGGCGTCACGTGCGCACGGTAGCAAAGCCAATCGGAGCGCTCGCTCGCAAGTCACAACAGGTCGACGCGGTCACCGCCGACGGCGCATACGGCCCGCTCCGATGACAGCGTCAACGCGGGCAGCCAGATGGTCCGCACGGGACCATCTCGGCGCCCACGTTCAGCACCGGGCGGAATTCGATGCTCAGAAATCGCGCTTGACAATTAATAACTATGCTGTACTAGACATCGGTGGCACGTCGACGAAAGCCGCTGTGATCGACGGGCTCGGCAACGTGCTGGCCTCGATCGCACTGCCCACACGATCCGGCCCAGACGGGGTTGTGTCGACCGCGTTGAAGGCGATGCTCGCGGTCGCGAAGTCCGCCGGAGTTTCGCTAGCCGATTTGGACGCGGTGGGAGTCGGCATCCCGGGGACGGTGGATCCGAGCCATGGAACGGTTCGCTTCGCGGTCAACGTCGGCATCGGTGGCGACGGCATCGATCTCGGAGCTCGTCTCACGGATCAGGTGGGCACAGCTGTACATGTCGAGAACGATGTGCGTGCCGCCGCCCTCAGCGCCGACTGGTATCTGGCCACGACGAGCGGGGCCGTGGACGATCTTGCCTACCTCAGCATCGGCACCGGCATCGCTGCCGGCTACGTCGAACGCGGTCGCGTGCGGCGGGGCAACACGTTCGTCGCGGGCGAGATCGGACACATCCCCATCGACCCACTCGGACCGCGATGCGTGTGTGGCCAGATCGGTTGCATCGAAGCAATGTCCTCCGGTTCTGCCATCGACCGGTTGTGGCCGACGTCGACCGGTGCTGCGGCCGTCGATCTGCACCGCGCCGCGTCGGCCGGCGACACCCATGCCCAGTCACTCTGGTCGGGTGTCATCGAGGGCTTGAGTCGGGCCGTGTTGTTGCTCGCACTGACGTGGGATCCGGAGGTGGTCGTCATCAGCGGAGGAGTTTCCGCCCTCGGCGAAGTCTTGCTCGACGAGATCACCGCTCGGCTCGCGGTCGACGGCCGGCACTCCGAGTTCCTCGGCTCCCTCGATCTCGGGTCGCGGATGCGGGTGATCGATCCATCAGTCCCGCTCGGTGCCATCGGTGCCATCCGCGCTGCTCATGCGGCCGGAGAAGTCAGCCCGGTTCCGCTGGCATGACCCCGTATGTGATCCACGGTGGCAGGGTTCACGTCGACGGCAGTTGGATGGATGCAGACGTGGCGATCGAGGGGTCGGCGATCTCAACCATCGGCGCCGAACGTGTGATTCGCGGGACGGGCAACCTCGATGCGACAGGCTGTTCGGTCCTGCCCGGATTCGTCGATGTCCAGGTCAACGGAGCGGTCGGCGTCGACCTAACCAGCCAGCCGCAACGGATTGGTGAGGTGGCCGCCTTTCTCGTCGAGTGTGGCGTGACGTCATTCATGCCCACGATCATCTCCTCGTCGGCAACGCAGGTGGCCGCCGCCGTCGCCGCGATCAACGCCTGGTCCGATGCTGATCCTTCCGGCGCGCGGTCGCTCGGCGTGCATTTGGAGGGGCCGTTCCTGAATCCTGCGCGCGCCGGAGCACATCCGTTGCACCGGCTGCGGTTGCTGTCCGTGGACGAGGTAAGGGAGTGGCGTCGGGACGCCGGCTACGCGATGGTGACGCTTGCTCCGGAACTACCGCACGCGCTCGACGTCATCCGGCAATTGGTCGCCAACGGCGTCTCGGTCTGCGCCGGGCACACAGATGCGAATCCCACTGAAATGAATGCTGCCGTCGGTGCCGGGATCCGAGGGACCACACATCTGTTCAACGCGATGACGCCCATGAGCGCACGGGTACCCGGTCCGGCCGGCACCACGCTCTCCGATGCGGCGCTGATCGCCGGGCTGATCGTCGACGGTGTGCACGTTGATCCCACGATGGTCCGCCTGGCGTGGCAAGCGCTCGGCCCCGGTCGGATCGCTCTGGTGTCTGATGCCATTTCCGCACTCGGAACGGGTGACGGCGAACATCGCATCGGAGACACTCATGTGATCGTCGACGGGAACTGCGTTCGAACGGCCGACGGGACGATTGCTGGCAGCGTGCTCCGCTTCGACGACGCTGTTCGTAACCTGATGGCCTTCACCGGCTGCGAGTTGGCCGACGCGTCACGCTCGGCGTCCGCTACTCCGGCTCGGTTGGCGCAGCGCCAGGACATCGGTCGCATCGAGCCCGGCTGTACTGCAGACGTCGTGCTGCTCGACGAGAACAATTGCGTCGCGGCAACCATGGTCGGCGGTCGTGTGGTCTTCGACCCACAGCACCGATGCACGGGATCGTGATGGGAGCGACATGGAGGTCGTGATCCAACGCGACGCTGGCGCGGTGGCGGACTTCGTCGCAGACGCGATCTAGCGGCTCGTGACGTCCCATCCCAGCGCGGTTCTCGGGCTGGCGACCGGCAGCTCCCCACTGGGTGTGTACAGCGAACTCGTTCGCCGTCATCGCGCCGGAACTGTGAGCTTCGAGCGGGTGGCGGCTTTCCTGCTCGACGAGTACATCGGTCTGCAGGTGGGTCACGAAGCGTCGTACCGCGAGTTCATCGAACGTCATTTCTCGGGCCTGGTCGATATCGAGCCGGAGAACGTTCATGTTCCGGATGGAGCGGCAGCCGATGTCGAGGCCGCATGTGCCCGCTACGAGAAGAAGATCCACGGCGCCGGTGGAGTCGACCTCCAACTGCTGGGCATCGGCGCCGACGGCCACCTCGGATTCAACGAGCCCACGTCGTCGCTCGCGTCGCGGACCAGGGTCAAGACGCTGACCGCGCAGACCCGCAGCGACAACGCGCGGTTCTTCGACGGTGTCGACGACGTTCCTATCACGTGGTGACTCAGGGGATCGGCACCATCCTGGAAGCGCGCCACCTGGTGTTGATCGCCATCGGCAACAGCAAGGCCGAATCGATCGCGCGAGCCGTCGAGGGGCCGGTCACATCGATGTGTCCGGGTTCGGCGATCCAGCTCCACCCCCACACGACTGTGGTGATCGATGAGGCGGCCGCGTCCCGGCTCACGCTCGCCGACTACTTCCGCGACACGTTCGCCGGCAAGCCCACGTGGCAGGCCATCTGATCGTCTAGTCGACGAGTTCAGCGCTCCTGAATTCTCACGAGCGCTGTCACCCGAGCGCTAACGCATCGACGTCTGTAAGGGTCCAGATCCTTCGACTTCGACCGGAGCAAACAATGACTGACGTCGCAGAAAGATTGGGCACTGCGGTTAGCACGCCGCGGAGACTTGTCCACCCGGCATTGACCTTGGCTGCGGGCCTGTTCGGCGGGCTGGCACTCGGCATCATCGCCCGAGCGTGGATGCGGCTGATCTCCGACGATCCCCAGTTCACCTGGGGTGGAACGATCTTCATCGTTGGCGGGTTCACGGTGTTCGGCCTGACCCAATCCATGGTGGCCGTCGCCCGGCGAGGCCCGAGGCGACGATGGACATTGACGATCGTTCGTGTGGTCGGGACCGTCGGGATGCTGCCGTTGTTCGTCGGAGCGGGCGCGTTGATGCTGCCCACGGTCGTCGCAGGTGGTCTCGCAAAGGCTCGAGTCGAGTGGAACAAGATAGCCCGTTGGATCTCTGTGGCGGTGGCGACGGTCCCGGTGCTGATCGTCGGCAGCGGGCTGGTCGATTCGTTCGGCTGGTCGATGCACACGGTTGTCGGCTTCTTGGCCCTGATCGCCCTCTACGGCACGATCATCAGCGCAACCCGGTTCACGTTCACCGCGCAGGCCGACGGGTGGCGGATGAAGCGATGGGTGACGATCAGCCTGTTCGTCGTGCTCGGCCTACTGCTGCTCCAGTTCATGGTCGGCTTCATCCTGAGGTAGAGGGATCTGGCGGCGACGAAGCGGGGGCCTGTTCAACACGCAAGATCCAGGTACCGGCGCCGAGCGGGGGAACCGAAAGGCCGGACGGCGATGAGCCACCGTCGGGACGGGTGTCATCGAGCCGCTTGTTGCTGGACAGCAGGCGGCCGATGATCGGCAAGGCGACAACGTTCGCCGCATGGAGGATGCCCATGATCAGCAGGATCCCACCAACTCGGGCGACCTCTGCCTTGAGCTGCGTGCCCACCGACTGATGCCAGTCATCGTGCTCCACGAACGAGACGGTGAAGAGCACGAAGGATGTGAAGATTAGGTAGTAGGCGACATCGGTCAGTACGAGGTAGCTCTTTCCCGTTCGCGGGTTGGCACGGAACACATCGGCTGCGTACGAGCGACCGAACCGTTTGATGAACGGACCCAGTCCGATCGCGAGTGCGATGAGCACGATGTTTGTGATCAATTCGATGACCCACCAGGGCATGTTGAACCTCCCGTTGTCGGAATATGAGAGCACGAGCGCCAATGCGGTGTTGGCAACGACGAACGCTGCGATGTAACCGGCGATCGACCACCGGTAGCGACGGCGAGCCCTCGCGTCTTCGAGCGACTGGCTGACGCGTGCGAACAGGTCCGGATTCTCCTCCACAGAGGTCCGGGCATCGGCAAAGGCCTCGATGAGCCGCCGTTCGAGGGCGAGCTCGCTCATGTCTCGCCGAGCATTCTGTCGAGCGCCGACATGGCCCGCTGCAGGTGCGTCTTCACGGAGTTGGGCGACAGATCGAGCGTCGACGCGATCCCCTCGATCGAAAGCTCCTCGAAATACCGCAGCGTGATGCAGTCGCGTTGACGCATGGGGAGTTGACGAACGGCGTCCAGAACGCGCTGATGTTCCTCGGACCGCACGAGGTGATCAGCGGCGTCGGGCTGAACATCGATCTCGCGTCCACTCGTTGCGTGGTGCCGCAGCGAGACCAGCCCGCGGCGGTTGTGGTCACGAGCCAGGTTCAGCACGATCGAGCGAAGGTAGGCGGGTGCCCGCTCCATCGCCTCGATGCGGCCGGCATGACGGGCAAGGCGAAGGAATGCCTCCTGCACGACGTCCTCTGCGGCATCTCGATCGTCGACGAACAGCCGCGCCATTCGCACGAGTGAGCGTCCCTCGGTTTGGAACAGACGGACGACGAGCTCCTCGGCCTCGACGCTGATCGCCTCGCCCTGCAACCTCGCCGCGGCAATCGACAACAGGAACGGCGGAGGGCTGAGCATGCGTATCGGCGCGGCCACGAGGTGCACTCCCATCAACCCAAGCCTTCCACTACGGAACAGACGAACGAACCGACCGGCCCGGGTGACGCGTCGTTGGAAGTTCTTCGATGCCTGTGTCACCTGTTCGAGACTCGAGGTCGTCTGTCCGTCAGAGACTATGAGCGATCGAACAGTGCGGCCCGGGCAGATGCAGCGGTACCTCGAGGGGATGCGCGTGCTCGTCGTCGGTGGGATCTCGGCAGGCGTGGTCCTGATCGGGATCGGTAGCCGCCTGGCCATGCTCCTTCTGCGAGTGACCTCACCCGACAGAGTCCGGGGCGTCAAGAGCGACGACGGTTTCATCATTGGGCAGGTGACGCTGGCGGGTACCTACAACCTCATGCTTCTCGGCGCCGCCTTCGGCGTCATCGGCGCGGCCGCCTACCTGATGGTCTCGCCCTGGTTGATCGGACCGAATTGGTTCAGGCGCCTCACCACCGGACTCGCTGCCGCGGCCGTGGTCGGATCGATGCTCGTTCACGCGGACGGCATCGACTTCACGGTCCTCAGGCCGACGTGGCTGGCGATCGGTGTGTTCGTCGCCTTGCCAGGCTTGTTCGGCGCTCTCGTAGGTGTGGTGGTCGACGCCGTAAGGCGTCCTGACTCGTGGACGGCGCAGGGCCCGCGTAGATGGGTCGTGCCCCTCATCCTCGTCGGGTGCTTCCCGCTCACGATCGTGGTCATCCTGGTTGCCGCAGCCGTCTTCGGCAGCTGGGTCCTGGTCAGCGACCTCGCTGGGATCGGCAGGGTACGCAGCTCCGCGCCATACGCCCTGGTCATGCGCGCCGGCTGGCTCGTGATCGCGATCCTCGGGCTCGTCGCAATCGTCAACGACACGCAGGCGATTGCCGAAGCGGTGCGCCGCTAGCCGGCTGATCGGAGTGTTTCCGGGACGCCCCCGGGTGGAGCATCAAACACTCGGATGGCCGACCTCCAACTCGGTGTTCGACACCGCCCGACGCCACGCCACACAGGGCGACGTGACACGATCACCGAACGCAGACCGAAAGGGAAATCATGGGCAAGCCATCGTTCGGGATCTTCGACCACATCGAGGACATCCCCGGAACCCCGACCCCACAATTGCTGAAGGATCGCCTCGATCTGATCAAGATGGCCGACGAAGCCGGTTTCGCCGGGTTCCACCTCGCCGAGCACCACGGGTCCGATCTCTGCATGGCACCGAATCAAGAGGTGTTCATCGCCGCAGCGTCTCAGATCACCAAGAACATCCGCCTCGGGCCAATGGTGAAGTTGCTGCCGCTGCACCATCCCGTGCGCATCATCGAAGACATGATCGTCGTAGACAACCTCACCAATGGGCGCCTCGATTTCGGTGTCGGTCGCGGGGTCGCACCGATCGAGCACTACTGGTTCGGCAGCAACTGGCTCGACTCCAGGGACCGCTTTGTCGACATCCTCGGCATCATCTGCGACGCATTTGCCACGGGCGAGATCAGCAGCGAGAACTCGAAGTTCTACGAGTTCCCGACCATCCCGATGTCGACCAAGCCGGTTCAGCACCCGATTCCCTTCTGGTATCCCGGCAGCCCCATCACGGCCGGTCGCCACGGCATGAACCTGATGTGGCCCGGCCCGATCGACAAGGCTTCCTACGACGTGTATGTCGAGACGTGGAACGCACATAAGGGCGACACCCATCGCGTCGACGGGCCCGACGCAGCACCACGGGTCGGCTGCACGATGCTCCTGGCCATTGCGGGGACTGAGGACGAGGCACTCGGCATCATCCGTCGCGGAATGAGTGGCCTGCTGCGTCGCACACACAACGTGCACAAGTTCGACAACTTGGTGCTATCCGACGACGAGTGCGATGCCGCACTCGGGCCGTTGCGAAACATCGTGGCGCACATGGAAGGTGCCATTCAGTTCGGCGCCGGCACCGCTGAGCAGATCAAGGACCGTTTCGCCGCGGTTCTCGAACCCGGTCTCACCGATTACATCGTCTTGCAGTTGCCCGTGGGTGATATGACGCTCGATGAATCCAAGAACACGATGGACATCTTCTGCAGCGAGGTGAAACCCGCTCTCGAAGCCGCATGGTGAGACGGGTATGAACGCAGACCAGCGCGCACGCGATGCGACCGACGACACTCATCTCGAGCGGGCCGCGCTGATGGTCGGTGCCGAGTTGGTGAGCTTTCTCGAAGAAGAGGCCCTGCCGGCAAGCGGGGTCGATCCCGAGACGTTCTGGAACGGCCTGTCGTCGTTGATACACGAGCTCGCCCCGCGCAACGCTGAACTGCTCGCAGTTCGAGCGTCCCTTCAAACGGCGATCGACCAGTGGCATCGCCAACACGCGGATCATCCGCATGCTCCCGACCAGTACCGCGCGGTCCTCGAGGACATCGGCTACGTCCTGCCCGTTGGTGCTCCCTTCGAGATCGAAACCGACAATGTCGATCTCGAGATCCGCAGCATCGCCGGTCCGCAACTCGTTGTGCCCGTGACGAACGCACGCTACGCGATCAATGCCGCGAACGCGCGGTGGGGTTCGCTCTACGACGCCCTCTACGGCACCGACGCACTCGGCGATCCGCCACCGCCTGGTCCGTACGATCCCGACCGTGGGGACCGCGTCATCGCCTGGGCCCGGAACTTCCTCGACGACGTCGCTCCCCTGGCCCCGGTCGACGGCCTGGCGCGCTCGCATTCTTCTGTCGTCGCATATTCCGTCGGCGACAGAACCGCTGTCGCAATGCACGCCGACGGCGAACGTGGCGGGCTCATGGATCCATCGCTTTTCGTTGGATACACCGGCGATCCGGATGCACCGGCATCGATCCTGCTCGAGCACCACGGCCTTGGCATCGAGATCACGATCGACAGAGATCATCCGATCGGCGCGGCAGACGGTGCAGGTGTAGCGGACGTGGTCCTCGAATCAGCGATCACATCGATCGTGGACTTCGAGGACTCGATAGCGGCCGTCGACAGCGCTGACAAGACGCTCGCGTATCGCAACTGGCTGGGCCTCATGACCGGCTCGTTGACCGAGCAGGTGACGAAAGGTGGCGGCACGTTCACCCGACGTTTGGCCGAAGATCGCCAATTCACCGCGTCAGATGGTTCGCCGGCCACACGTCCCGGGCGAGCGCTGATGCTCGTGCGCAACGTCGGCCACTTCATGACAACGCCGGCAGTTCTCGATCGCAATCGACGGCCCGTTCACGAAGGCCTCCTCGACGCGATGATCACAGTTCTGTGTGCGATGCCGGGGATGACCGGCTCGAACTCGACGACAGGATCCATCTACGTCGTCAAGCCGAAGATGCACGGCCCAGCCGAGGTCGGGTTCGCGGACGAAGTTTTCTCGAGGGTGGAGCGCGTGCTCGGTCTTGCGCCAGACACCGTCAAGATCGGGATCATGGACGAGGAGCGCCGAACCACGGTCAACCTGACCGAATGCATTCGCGCAGCGAAGTCGCGCGTCGCGTTCATCAACACCGGATTCCTCGACCGGACCGGCGACGAGATCCACACGTCGATGAACGCCGGCCCCATGGTCCGCAAGAGCGAGATGAAGTCGCAGCGATGGATCAAGGCCTATGAGGACTGGAACGTCGATGTCGGCATCGCCTGCGGTTTGCGAGGCCGCGCCCAGATCGGCAAGGGGATGTGGGCTGCACCCGATCTGATGGCCGACATGCTGGACCAGAAGATCAATCATCCGCGCGCCGGCGCGTCCTGCGCCTGGGTTCCATCACCTACGGCCGCCACACTTCATGCCACGCACTATCACCGAGTAGACGTGAAGGCGCGCCAGCAAGAGCTGGCCGATCGCCTCGCTTCAGACGGGCCACGGGCGACCATTGATGATCTGCTGCAGATCCCCTTGGCTCGTGACCGATGGACCGCCGATGAGGTTCAATCGGAGCTCGACAACAATGCCCAGGGGATCCTCGGCTACGTGGTCCGTTGGGTCGATCAAGGCATCGGCTGTTCGAAAGTGCCGGATATCGCCGATGTCGCTTTGATGGAAGATCGGGCGACCTGCCGGATCTCTTCGCAACACATCGCCAATTGGCTTCTCCACGGTGTCACGACGCCCGACGACGTGACGGCCACGATGAGGCGGATGGCCGTGGTCGTCGATCGGCAGAACGCGGGCGACGCTGCCTACGAACCGATGGCGCCGGATTTCGACGGTCCGGCGTTTCTCGCTGCCTGCGATCTCGTGATGTCCGGTACTGAGCAACCCTCGGGCTACACCGAACCGATCCTGCATTCACGTCGATCGGAACGAAAGGCACGTGACCGTTTGGCTTGAACAGGCACTGGGTACATCCGCCCGCAAAGAAAGGAGAACACCATGAAGGGAACCCTGCTCTGGCTGATCGCGGCGATACTGGTGATCGTCGGCGTCGTCCAGCTCTTCCAAGGCCAGATCCTGTTCGGAATCATTCTGATCATCGCTGGCTGTCTGGTGGGCCCAGGCGGTTATTCAGTCTTCAGCCGAAGTACCTGACGCGAATCACTCGTCGAGACGTAGCTGGCCGCTGAGGCCACTGATCTCGATGAGCCGGGCGATGCCGGGAGTGGGGTTGGCGATGATTAGGTCGCCACCCGTTTCCCGGGCCCGCGTGGCCGCGTCGATGAGCACCCGTAAGCCGCTGGAGTCCATGAACGACACACCGGCCACGTCCAGAATGACGTTGCCCTCTGGGAGGTCGATCATCGCCGTACGCAACAAGGGCGCTGTGTGCGCGTCGATCTCGCCGCTCGCCTTCCAGCCCGTGGCGGTGGGGGTAACTTCTAGTTGGCTACCGAGCTCGGACATCGGCTGAAACGGTAGTGGGTGAACACCCCACTCTCCCACCTCAGCATCACATCTTCACCCGTTCAGGTGACCTGGCCTACCCCAGCCGTCTCTATCCCTCAGACAGGGTCGTCAATGCCGTTGCTGTCCATCCACTGGCGCATCTTCTCGAACGAGGCGCGCAACAGTCGCGACACCTGCATCTGCGAGACGCCGACGGATTCGGCTATCTGTTCTTGTGACAGTTGGTCATAAAAACGAAGCCGGACGATCTGGCGTTCCCGCTCGGGTAACCGGGCCAACAACCCCTCGACGATCTGGGAGTCCATTGCCTGCTCGTACCCCGATTCCTCGGAGGCAAGGGCATCGAGCCGGTCGAGCGGTGTCTCTCCGTCACCGTCGTTGCCGGTCGAATGGATGGTGCCGACGTGGTAAGCCGATGTGGCCGCGAGTCCACGAAGAACGTCGTCGCGGTCGATCCCGAGGTGTTCGGCAATCTCGTTGACCGACGGCGATTTCCCCGTCTTGTGCACCAGTTCGTCCGTGGCTCTTCGCACGCTGAGGTGGAGGTCCTTCGCAGAGCGCGGAACCCGGACCGTCCAACTGTGGTCGCGGAAGTGGCGCTTGAGCTCTCCTTCGATCGTGCTGCCGGCGAACGCGGCGAACCTGACGCCATAGTGAGGATCGAACCGATCGATCGCCTTCACCAAGCCGAGCATGGCGACTTGTCGCAGATCTTCCTCGGTCCCACCTGATCTACTGAATCGCTTGGCAATGTGCGCAGCGAGACCCATGTGCCGCTCGACGAGCTGGTTGCGAATAGAGCGGTGCCGTGTCGACGCGAACTCGAAAAAGAGATCGAGATCGTCCAGGTCGTCCGGCGCATCCAGTTCGTTGTCACTGGAATTGTCGGTCATGGGCGAAGCACGGTTGCCATCGTCGCCACGCTACCCGCCACCGGTCGCGTAGACCGACCGACGCTGTCAGCGAAGCGTTGCCGTGACGACCACGGTGTCCTCGGCAGGGCGCTCCACGTTGACGCGGTCCGATAGCTCATCGACGATCATGAGTCCCCGGCCGCTGGGTGCGAGCACGAAAGCTGGGCCCCACGGTCTGAGTGGCGGCGGTCCGCCATTGCGCGTGTGGCTGGTCAATGCCATCACCAGCGAGCCATCCGCGTCGAGCGCCAACCGAAGCTTGTACGGATTTCCCGGCGAGACTTGAACTGCATTGGAAGCGAGCTCGCTGAGGACGAGCTCGGCGCGTTCCAGAAGATCTTCATCGAGGTTCTCGCGGGTGAGGCTCGCCACGAGGTCCGTCCTGGCAGCGCGAAGCGTCGCCGTCGTGCCGTCGTACTCTCTGTCGAGAACGACATGGGGTGGGAGCTCCGGACGGCTCATCAAGTACCGGCGCGATCTACCAATCTCGGGGGTGACAAGACTCTCGGCATCATGCAACCGACTCCCTCACCCTGTGTGCCTGCCGCGCGGGCGGCGGCATGACATGATGACTCGCCGCGTGCAACGCGGCCTGAGCGCGATTCCTCACCCCGAGCTTGCTGTACAGCCTTCGGACATATGTCTTGACGGTGTCGACTGACAGGAACAACTCCCTGCCGATTTCGGCATTGCTCATTCCGAACGCGATCAGCGCGAGCACTTCCTGTTCACGCATCGACAAGGTCTCGTGATCCCATGACTGGCGGCCGCGCTGGATGTTCTCGAAACCGATCCGCTCACCACGTGAAACACGTTCGATGACGTCGACGAGGTCGCTGCCCGTCTGCGACTTCAACACCACGCCCGACACACCTGCGTCCTCGGCCAGGGTCAGGAACTCGGCAGCGGCATCCCACGTGTACAACAGGACATGATCGACCACACCATCGTGAACCATCTGACGGGCTCGATCGATGGAATACCGACGCCCCGCAAAGGTGTCGAACAGCGCGACGTCTGCCTTTCGAACGGGCTCAGTACCGACATCGAATTCGACGATTGCGACACGATCGGAGAAGGGGGCCAGCATTGCCGCCAGCCCGTGGACGACGATTTCGTAATCGTTGACAAGGGCAACCGCTATCGGTTCCGAGCCGGCAGGCATGCACTGGGTCTACCCGCCAATTCGGGTGGCCAAACAGCACTCGGCGAAAACGAACGATGGAATCCCGCCGATGTCACTCAACCGAGCGATGTCAGCGGCCGACGTGTCCTCGGTCGCCAAGCTGTAGCGTTCTGGGCAATGGTCAGCGAACCCGATCCGAACTCCGCGGACGGCGATCACTTCGAGGTGATCGTCCCGCTGCGAACGAGGTATGCGTCGACGGTCAGGATGATCGCCGCATCGTTGGGCGCCGAAGCGGGGTTCACCGTGGACGAGATCGACGATCTTCGGCTGGCACTGGACGAGGTGTTCTCCCTGCTTGCCGAACGCCACGTCGGCGACCGGGTACGTACCAGGTTCCGTCTCGACGGGCATCAACTTGTTGCCGGCCTCACCCTGGAGTCAGGATCCGTGGATGTCGAGCCCGACGAACTTGCCACCAACATCCTCCGATCCGTCGTCGACGAATACGAGTTCACCAACGCCGGCGTTACGCTCACAAAGCGAGCATCCGAGACTTGACCGATGTGCTCAGGCCGCTCACGATTAGACCCGGTGAACATGGGGTACACCAATCCGCAAGTGAGACCGAAAGCGAGCTGAAATGTCGAACTCCTTGAAGAATGTCGTCGAGTCCAGTGCAAGCACGTTGTCGGACACATTTTCAGATCTGTCGGACACGTTTTCGGGCCTGGTAGGCGAGGCGCGGTCCCGTATCGAGGACCTCCCCGTGCTCGCACGCCCGCGACACAAGCGCGCCCGGCGCCGTTGGGGCTCGGTAATCCTGTTCGCCCTGGCAGCCGTCCTCCTGCTCGCCGTGGCGCAGAAGAGCCGGCATCATGAAACCGCCGACCCGGTCGACCAGACCAGCGTCCGCCGCCGCTGATCTGCTACTGCCACCGGATCAGCGCGTTACTTCCGCTTGAGGACTAGAAGGGCGATGTCGTCGTCGGGGTCATAGTCGTCGGTCATCTTTTCGAGGACCGCGGCACACATCGCTTGCGGGGACATGTGTCTCGTTTCGTCGATCGTTTCGCACAGGCGTTTCAAACCGTCGTCGATCGATTCTCCACGGCGCTCAACGAGACCATCGGTGAACATCACGACGATGTCGCCGGTATCGAACGGAAAGTCGGCGGTGACATTGTTTTCCTCGGGTGCCCGGAACCCGAGCAGCGGCCGACGACCGCATTCCAACAATCGGCACTTTTCTGAGGTCGGCACCAAGACCACCGGCACGTGGCCCGCACTTGTATGACGTGCGTAGCCCTCGTTGTCGAACAACACGTACGCCACGGATGCGCCGATCGTGTCAGCGCCCTGTACCGCGAACAGATCGACAGCGGCGATCGCACGGTTGGGTTCGGGGTCGTTGGCCACCGCCGTGGCTATCGATGCCCTCAGCTGGCCCATCGCCGCGGCCGCAACGAGCCCGTGGCCGACGGCGTCGCCGACGACTGCCGCAATGCGTCCGTTGCCCGCGTCGAGCACCTGATACCAGTCACCACCGATCGCCAGCCCGGATGCCGGTCGGTACCCGGCCGCCACCTCGATCCACTCCGGCGTTCGCGGAAGCGCTGGCATCAGCCGATGTTGGAAGGTGAGGGCAATGTCGCGATCGCGCTCGTACAGCGACGCCCGCTCGAGCGCACCCGCGCATCGCGACCCGAGCGTCACGAGCATCGACAGTTCCTCCGGCGAGATCTCCCGGCTCTCGTTGAAGGTGAACACGAGAGAACCAAGCGTTCGATTCAGGATTCGCAACGGGACGCCAAGCGCTACGCGCACCGGTGCATCGGAGTTCACGTCCCTGGCCACGACCGAGCCCTTGTCGATCGCCTCTTGAGCAACGTCGAGCTCGATCTCCCTGCTGACGGGATCCGATGGCTCAGTTTCCTCTTCCACGAGCAGATCGCCGTCGTCGCTAACCAGGAAGATGACGCCGCCGTTTGCACCGAGGCCCGCTGAGCCGTAGGCGAGCACTGCATGGATGATCTTGGGGCTGGTCGCGGCGGAGGCGATGCGACCGCTGACCTGCTGAAGCGTGTCGAGAGCGGCACGACCACGTGATTGCCGATCGAAGAGCACAGCGCTGTTGAGAGCGCCGCCGACACGCGTTGCAAGCTCCTCGATCAGCTCGATATCGGATTCGTCGAACGGTGCTTGGCCGTCGCAGCGGATCAGCTGCAATGCGCCGAGTGGTCCCAAGGCACCGATGAGGGGAACGGTGATCACGGATCGCAGGCCGAGCTCTTGCAACACCTCAGCGCCCGGAAGCTCGGCGAAGGCCGATTGGTCAAAATCGGCCACAACCTCGCGTCGACCGGACTTGATCACACGTGCCGCACCCCAACGAGCGTCAGGATCGTAGGGGTAGTCGCGTTGAATCTGCTCGGCGAGCTCGATCTTGGCGGGATCCGCATGGGCCACGATGATCGTCGGACGATCGCGAGGGCGGTCGATCGAGATCACGATCGAGCACCACTCGGCCAACTGAGGAACGACAGATTGCGTGACTCTCTCGGTGATCTTCGCCGCATCGACCGAGTAGGCGAGAACGTCGTTGACTTTCGCGAGATACTCGACTCTCTCTCGCTGATGTCGCTCCAACTCGAGCAGGCGGGTGCGCTCTTCGATTTCGCGATGACGCTCGTCGATGTCGATCGCCAAGCCGAATGCTCCGATGATCTCATCGCCATCGTGGGCGACGATCACATCGCCGATCCCTTCGATCCAGTGGACGGTGCCATCAGGCCATCTGCAGCGATGGTCGAATCGGAATGGTTCGCGCTTCTCCATTCCTGCTGCCACGGCGGCTTCCACCATTTCGCGGTCGCGCTCATCGATGTGTGAGAGCCATTCTTCGAAAGTGCCTGTGAACGGCTCGCTTTCGTGACCGAAGAGCATCGCCACGTTCGAATCCCACACGACCGCCCCCGTGCGACGATCCCACGACCACTCCCCCATCCGGCCCGTGGCCAACGCCGCCTTGAGCCGATCCGCACGGCGCATGATGGGTAGGGAGTCGGCAAGTTGGCTATCGCGGGAAGCGCGGGTGGCGGCAACCCACACCGCGAGGGCACCACCGATGACGGTCGAGGCGATGGCGACCCAATGGCGACGCGTCCCGGCGATGTCGTCGGCCCAACCGAGAACCACCGAGCCCGCTGCAGCAACGACCGCCACCAACAGCGTGCCCCGACGCGTGCCGCCCGCGGCAATCAGCGGGGCGAGCACGAGAAGCGGGATCAGAACGACCGAATCAGCCGTCCAGTCGACGAGGATAAGCACCGCGCAGGCCATCAGGCCTGCGGCAACGTAACCGCGCCGGAAGTCCCGGTCGACTGAATCCCCATGGAACACGTCGCAATGATGCCAACGCACTGCAACTTTGACAAGGAGCGGAGAAATCGCCTATCCAGGAGAAGGGACTGCATTCTCCAAATGCTGCTGCAATTCGGCCATCTGCTCCGAGATCTCAGCGAGGCGCGACCGAATCCACGACGCGTCGGCGCTACCTGCTGACGACGCGTGCTCGGTCGTGGTTGTCGTCGTCGTGACTTTCGATGATGCCGGCTCGCCATCGGCTGGTTGGACCGTCGTCTTCTCTATCAAGTTCTTGACAACACGCTCCTCGATCGGGTCCTTCTCGAGTGCTTCCGCCTCCGCCATCTGCTCAACCTCTACCCTGGCCGCCTGCCAGGCCGACCAGTGCCCCGACACCAGGGCCCACAGGGAGAGAGTCGACACGTAGACGACGCTGCTGAGCAATCCCATCATCACCGAGAATGGGATCATCAGGATCCAAAAGATCGTCAACCAGCCATTGACCCGTCGCATGAACACGGGATCGCCCTGGATCGACGCCCACAAGGACTTCATCACAGCCATGGTTGTGCCACCTCGATTTTCATGGCATCGCAGGTACCCCGTTGAACACCCGTGCAAACACCGTGACCTCGCGGTGCGTGACCTTGGTGTCCAACGCCCTCAGGTGTACATCAAGGATCCCGGGGTGGTCAGCACCTCGCCGGTCTCGAGCCACGTCTTCAGGCCCGACAGGATCATCGGCCATCCACCGTACAGTTGGTCGTTGGCGTTCTCACGCAGTTGATCGTGTGTGACGGTGAGCCGGCAAGAGTCCTGTACGGGCTCAATCTCCCACGTGACCCGCGATGTTCCTTCGCTCTTGACGTCTTCACCCCACAAGGCGCGCATCGTCTGAACAAGCCGTCGCGGCGGATCCACCTCGAGGTTCTCGCCCTCGCCCAACACGACGCCGGGTGCGCCCGGGTTGCTCATCTCGAACCGCGAGCCTGGCGACCAATCCGAGGTGATCGTGTTGCCGAACTGGAACTTACGTCGGATCTCGGGGTCGGTGATGGCCTCCCAGAGGCGCTCGGGTGTCGTGCGGATGTAGATCTCGAAGACCTTTTCCATTTCGTTCTCCATTCTGTGCTTGAGGCCAACGAGCGTTGCCGCCCATGGCTCGGTGTATTTGCCCACCCACCTGTCGTGGACGAGCCGGATCGGAATGGGGTTGAGGAAGTGAAGTTTCTCCCGGCCGCGACGCTTGGTGACCACGAGCCCGGCCGCCTCGAGAAGGTTGAGATGCTTCATCACCCCGATTCGTGACATCGAAAAACGTTCGACCAGCGAGCCCAACGTCTGGCCGTCCTGGCGGTACAGATCGTCGAGCAGCTTGCGCCGTGTCGGATCAGCAAGAGCCTTGAACACGATGTCCACGACAGCATGATAGGTAACCAAACAGTTACATGTCAAGTGACAGTCTCCGCACTATGCGCCACCTGCGGGGTAGCATCGTTTTGCACGGCGTATTCCGCCGCCGTACCGATCTGCTGCGGCCTGAACGGACAGTCCGAGATCGACGTTGCTCCAGACCTGGGTTGCGCACACTGCGGCACAGCCATCGTGGCCCGGGAGGGTGGATGACCAGCACAATGTCGGCTTCGGCCACCGGCTCCGATGGCGACTTCCGAGCGATGGCCGATTCGCTGCCGCATCTGGTGTGGACTGCCCGAGACGATGGATCGTCGGACTACGTCAATCTGCATGCCACGACGTACTCGGGACCGAGTGAGAGCGGCCGTGGCTGGGATTGGCTGGAATTGGTGCATCCCGGCGATGCCACTCGTGCTCGTACGGCGTGGAAGCTGACTGCCGACCGGCAGAACCCATACCGAGCCGACTATCGGATACGGCGCGTCGACGGGGCCTATCGCTGGCACACGTTCCAGTTCCAGCCGATGCACGACTCATACCGCTCGACGAGCCGTTGGCTGTGCACCGCGACGGATATTCAAGATGCGAAGGCAGTCGAGTCGGACTTGCGTGCAGCCGAGCGCCAATCCGCCGAGACGCTGCAACTCCTCGAAAGCCTGCAATCGGATGCGCCGGTCGGATTCGGTTTCGTCGATCGCGACTTCCGGGTGAGGCACCTGAACGCAACCTTGGCCGCATTCAACGGCGGCACCGTGGCCGAGCAACTGGGCAAGGAGGTAGCAGTTCTCGCTCCGCAGGTGTGGGCCTCAAGAACCTCGGCGTCCCGAGAGCGCAAGGTTTCTTCTTGGCACGACCGATGTCAGCCGACGCGATCTCACAGTTGGTGGCCCAGCAGCATCGCTGGGATGTCAGCTAGGTCTCGTCGGTGACCAGATCGAGGGCAAGGCTGTTCATGCAGTAGCGCTGGCCGGTCGGCGCAGGACCGTCGGGGAACAGGTGGCCGAGATGTGATCCGCATCGGCGGCAGCGAACCTCGGTGCGGATCATCCCGTGACTGTTGTCCTCGATGAGCTCGACCGCATCGGTCGCCTTCGTCTGATAAAAGCTTGGCCATCCGCTGCCGGACTCGAACTTCGCCGTCGAGTCGAACAGCTCAGCACCACATGCTGCGCAGTGATACGTGCCGTCGGCGTGCTCGTCGACATACTTCCCGCTCCAGGCTCGTTCTGTGCCGGCTCGACGCAACACCTCGTACTGCTCGGGGGTCAGCACCTCACGCCAGTCCGCATCCGTTCGCTCGATGTCGGGCATCGTTTCCTCCTCGTGGTCGATGTGAAGTCGCTTTGGTGTCTTTCGGTTTTACCACGTCATCTCGTCGCATCCTCGATGATCGTCTGGCTCGATCTGAAGCGTGGCGTGGGTGATGCCGTGTCGATCGGCCAGCACCTGCCTGGCCTGGTCCAGAACCGAGTGGGAGTCAACGCCGACGGACACCATGAGATGAGCGGTAGCCACGTCCATCTCGGAGGTCAGGGTCCAGACATGTATGTCGTGCACGTCGACCACGCCTGCAATGGTCGCCAGATCCTGCCGAAGCACGGCGATGTCCAAACGAGCGGGAGCCGCCTGAATCAAAACAAGGAGGGCTTCATGACCGAGACGCCAGGCTCGGGGCAGGATGAACAGTCCGATGACGGCGCCGATCACCGGGTCCACCCACGTCCAGCCGGTGATTCCCCACACGACCGCGGCGACGATCACGCCAACCGATCCGAGCGCGTCCGACAGCACTTCCAGATAGGCGCCGCGCATGTTGAGGCTGTCCTTTGCTCCGGCACGCAGCAGCAAGAACGCGATCAGGTTGACGACGAGGCCGATCACGCCGACGACGAGCACCGGCGTTGAGGCGATCTCCGGGGCATTGCCGATGCGCTGGACCGCCTTGAAGAGCACATAACCGGCCACGACGAACAGCAGTCCCGCGTTGAGGACCGCGGCAAGGATCTCGAGCCGGTAGAGGCCGAACGTGCGGTGCGCATGGGCTCGGGCATTGGAGGCCGCCTGGATGGCAGCAACCGCCATACCGAGGCCGAGAGCATCGGTCGCCATGTGCCCGGCGTCGGACAGCAGCGCCAGCGAGCCAGTCACGATTCCGACCACGACTTGGACGACCAGAAAGGCGAGGATCAGAGCCAAGGAGATCGCCAACGGCTTCAGATGTCGGGCACCGGCTCTCACGCCATGGTCATGGCCGCGATGATGGCTGTGGTCGTGATCAGGGCTCATGGCTGCGCTTGCTCAGTCGAAGCGCACGCCCTGCTTGTCCAGTTCCTTGTGAACCGCGACGATGTCGAAGCTATCGAGATCCGTGCCCGCGTGGACCGATAGTGCCGCTGCGATACCGGCGCCTTGTCCCAATACCGCACAACACGACATGTTACGCGTCGAGGCATGTGAGACCCGGTCGCCGCCGGACGAGCGGCCGGCCACCAGCAGGTTGCGCACACCTTTCGGCACGAGGTTGCGATACGGGATCTGGAAGTACCGGCCCGTGGTCGGCAGGATCAAGATTCCATACCCATCGATGAATTCCGGGTAGATACCGATCGAGTCCTCGAACCGGCCCTGATCCCGAACATCGTGTTCGGTCATGTTGTAGACGGCATCGATCTTGCGCGTGTCGCGAATCCCCAGCGTCATGCCGAAGTTCCGCAACCGCGCGCCTTCGCAACCGGGCGTGTACCGCCGCAAGGCCTCGATGGCCTGCATGGCTTGGCGACGGCCTTCGATCTCGCCGCGCGTCAGATCATCGGGATCGGTGCCGTCGATCCCATCCATGTGGACCACGTTCATGTAGGTCAGTTCACCCGTGTCGTGAATGGCGCCCCACGTGCCGGCGAGGGTCGACAGGCTTGCCGGCAGCAAACCGTCTTTGATCGCCTGTTCGAAGGGGTGCTTGAGGAATGGCGAGAACATGTCATCCTCTTTCCCACCGGTCTCGATGTTCCATTCACCGCCGCCGGCCCAATCCTTGTAGGTCTGCGGGTTGGCCTTGATGCCCTCGACGAACGCCCTCTTGTCGACGCCGGCGAGGTGGAACATCACGGACACCGCCATCATCTGCTCCCGCGGCGTGTGAAACGTCGGCGCGCCTGCACGGTGAGCCACATCTGCATCGCCGGTTGCATCGATCACTCTGCCGGCGAGGATGGCTTCGCGCCCTGCCTTCGACTCGGTGATGATGCCGGTGATCCTCTCGCCGTCCATGATCGGCGAGGCGAACGTTCGGTGCAACATGCCGCGGATGCCGGCCTCTTCCACCAACGTGTCGGCAACCAGTTTGAAGCCCTCCGCGTCGAGCTCGAACGACATCGACTGGCTTTCGGGCACAGCCGCGCCCATCTCGTGAGCACGCGTTTCGAACTCGCGACCTATGCCGTTGGCCTCGACCGTCTGCTCGTGGCGATACCAGGCCATGCCCTCGACCCCGACCGCGGTGATGTTGCCGCCGAAGCAGCCGAACCGTTCGACCAGCGTCACTTCCACACCTGCACGCGCAGCGGTGAGGGCGGCAGCGAGACCTGCAGGGCCCGAGCCGACGACGAGCACATCGGTCTCGTGAATGACATCGATCTGCCTCGCCGGCTCGGTGATCGTGCCGAAGGTTCGGCGTGCGGGACCTGCGGTCATGCCCGCAGTATTGCTGGTTCTCGACCTGTTGGAGAGCGTTCACTCCTCGTTCACTCCCCGTTCATCCGTCCACCCCTTATCTGTCAACTTCGATCTTTACCGTGACCGCCGTCAGTCATCATCAAACGCAATGCGCAACTTTGAGATCCCCACCACAAGGAGAACTACACGTGAACATTGTCAAGCGGCGGCTCGTGATCGCCGGAACCATCGCTCTCTCCCTCCTCACGGCAGCATGCGGTAGCGACAAGGCGTCGAACAGCACCTCGGCGCCCGTCGCCAGCGATGCAGCAACTACGACGGCCGCAAGTGCCGAAGCGACGACGACCGCTGCGGAATCGAGCACCACCGAAGGACCCGCAAGTTCCACACCGGCAAGCTCGGTCGACCTCTCCAAAGTGACGGGGAGCCTGGTCGGCAGCGGGGCGACCTTCCCGAAGGGTTTCTACGACGACGCAATTGCCACGCTCGCTGGCGTCGCTCCGGGTCTGACCGTCGAGTACGGCGGGGGCGGCTCGGGCAAGGGCCGCAGCGATCTGCAAGAGATGGTCGTCGACTTCGCCGGCACCGACGGTGTGGTGAAAGACGCTGACAAGGCTGCATACAAGGGCGGCGAGTTCGTCTACGTACCCACGGTCATTGCGCCGATCACGATGTCGTACAACCTTCCGGGCGTCGACAAGCTGCAACTGTCACCCACGAGCATCGCCGCGATCTTCCAAGTCGAGGTCACGAAGTGGAACGATCCGGTGATCGCTGCCGACAACCCGGGCGTCACGCTGCCGGACACCGCCATCGTGGTTGCCCGTCGGGCCGACGGTTCCGGCACAACGGAGAACTTCTCCAAGTTCCTCAATGCAGCGGCGGGACCTGACGCCGGCGGCACATGGAAGCTCGGCGGTGCATCGGAGCTCGAATGGCCTGCTGGCACGCAGGCCGGCGACGGCAACAGCGGTGTCGCCCAGATCGTGTCAGCTACCGAAGGCGCCATTGGCTACGTCGACCTCAGCGACGCCAAGGCGAACAACCTGACGTTTGCATCAGTCAAGAACAAAGCAGGCAAGTACATCGAGCCGACTCTTGATGCCACCACGGCAGCCGCTCAGGGAACCACGATCAAGGACGACCTGACGTTCTTCCTCGGTTGGGCCGACGGCGACAAGGCTTATCCGATCGCTGCGCAGACATGGATCATCGCCTACACGAAGCAGGCGGATCCTGCCAAGGCCGAAGCCCTGCGCGGATTTCTGACGTACCTCCTCACCGACGCCCAAAAGACGGCACCGGACATCGACTATGCACCACTTCCTGCTGACCTGCAGGCGAAAGCGCTGACCAACATCGCCAAGATCGGCGCCTGACCGACCGAGCCTGGGTAGCGGCCTACGTTTAGTGACCAAACCGAACGGGTACGCGGACGACCAAGGAGGAGAATGTACGAATCGCCGGCTGATCTGGCGGATCTGCGACCGAGGCGACAAATTCTCGACCGTCTCTTCAAGGGCTCGACTCTTGCATCCGGAGCCGTGATCCTGATCGTTCTCGTCCTCATCGCCTGGACCATCAGCGGTAAGTCGTTGCCCGTGTTCAGGCACGAGGGCATCCACTTCTTCACGGAGCGCCGTTGGGCACCCACGAAGGAGATCTACGGAGCGCTCAGCTTCATATACGGAACGGGAATCACGGCTCTCATCGCGGTTGTGATCTCCGTTCCGGTCAGCATCGGCATTGCCCTGTTCACGACCCAGGTTGCGCCCGCACGGTTGAAGAAGTGGCTCGTCTCGCTCACTGATCTGCTTGCGGTCGTACCCTCGGTCGTGTTCGGGCTGTGGGGCATCATCTTTCTGGCCCCGAAGCTCGCCGGCTTCTACAAGATGGTCAGCGGTTGGTTCCACGGCTGGCCGGTGCTCGGCGACATCTTCGGGCGTACGGGCGCCGGCCGCACGTTCATGACCGCAGGCCTGATCCTGTCGGTGATGATCACGCCGATCATCACGTCGATCGCTCGGGAGGTGATCGAGACCACCCCGCAGACGGACCGGGACGGAGCGTTGGCTCTCGGCGCAACGCGGTGGGTGATGATCACCGGCGCCGTCTTGCCGCACTCGATGACGGGGATCGTCGGCGCCGTGATGCTCGGGCTCGGTCGAGCGATGGGCGAGACCATCGCCGTTGCCCTCGTGATCGGGTCCTCACCGACGATCACCGCCAACCTGTTCTCGTCGGGTGATTCGTTGCCATCGGTGATCGCGTTTCAGTGGGGCGAGGCCACAACCGAGGTGAAGCGCAGCGCGCTGATCGCCATGGGCCTGACACTGTTCATCCTGACCATCGTCGTCAACCTCATCGCGACAGCCGTGGTCGGTCGGGCGACACGCCGAGTGCAGGGGGCATAGGCATGGCTGTCGTTGCGGCAGAACTGCCCACCGAATCCCCCGCCCTGGCAGCAGATCTGTCGGGCATATCAGGAAAGCGGCGAACGAAGAACTACGTCATGACCGCGCTGATGGCGTCGGCAGTCGCCGTCGTCGGCTTCGTACTGGTGATGGTGCTGGCCACAGTCGCGGCAAAGGGCTGGTCGATCGTGTCTGGCGCATTCCCCAAGTGGTTCACGAAGGACATCCAGTTGTCGCCGCGCAGGCCAGGCCCGGGCATGAAGGCCGCTGTCATCGGAACGTGCATCATCACGCTCACAGCCACCGCTATCGCGGTGCCCCTTGGCATCGCGGGAGCGGTCTATCTCAACGAGTACGGACGCACAAGCCTGTTTGCTCGGGTGCTGCGATTCCTGGCCAACGTCATGGCCGGCGTCCCGTCGATCGTGATGGGTCTGTTCATCTACGTCTTCTGGGTCGTGCCGCGAGGGATCGACGGCCTCAACGGTTTCAGTGGCAGTCTGGCGTTGGCGTGCCTGATGCTGCCGATCGTCGTCAGATCGTCGGAAGAGATGTTGCGTCTCGTACCGCAGAACCTGCGCGATGCCAGCTACGCGCTGGGTGGAAGCACCAGCCGCACAACACTTCAGGTGGTACTGCCGACAGCGGCCCCCGGCGTGATCAGCGGATGCCTCTTGGCGATCGCCCGCGCCGCCGGCGAGACTGCACCGTTGATCTTCACCATCGGCGCGGCCAAGGCGACCAACTGGAACGTTTTCAACGGAACGAACACGTCGCTGTCGATGCAGATCTATGGAAACGCGAAGGA
>JANPGV010000001.1:0-4290 GCA_031424145.1 Ilumatobacteraceae bacterium | reverse complement strand
GTTGTGCAGCTGAATGAGGTCGACATGCTCGACGCCGAGCCTCGATAGGGACTCCTCCAGCTCCCGGCGCGCGTCGGGACCGGTGCGCTCACCCGTCTTGCTCGCCAGGAACACCTTGTTCCGATTGGTCGCCAACCACGGCGCGAGCCGCAGCTCGGAGTCGCCGTAGCTGCGAGCGGTGTCGATGTGGTTGACGGCGTGCGACTCGAGCACAGCAAGCGTCGCGTCGGCATGATCCTGGCTCATCGATCCGAGGGCCGCTGCGCCGAAGATGACGCGGGTGGATTCGTGGCCGGTGCGCCCAAAGGGCTTGGTTGGCAGCATCCCAGAAGAGTACCTACCGGACCGAGTGGCGGTCACGCAGAACTCGCTTCAAGATCTTGCCCGGGCCCGACTTCGGCAACGGGTCTTCGGAGATCTCGACGACCTTGGGAACCTTGTATCCGGCGATCAGCGCCCGGCAGTGCCTACGGAGATCCTCTGGGTCGACCTCCATGCCGGCGTGCATGACGACGATGGCATGAACCGCCTCGCCCCACTTGTCGTCCGGCACCCCGAAGACCGCCGCCTCTGACACTGCCGGATGGCGGTACAGGGCGTCCTCGACCTCGACCGAGTACACATTTTCACCACCCGACACGATCATGTCCTTGGCGCGGTCCACGACGAACAAGAAGTTGCGGTCGTTGAGGTACCCGAGGTCGCCGGTGTGGTACCAGCCGTCGCGAATTGCGTCAGCTGTCGCTTGCGGATTGTCCCAATAGCCCACCGTGACGGCGTTCGACCGCGCCAACACCTCACCCACTTCACCCGCCTCGCAGTTGGATCCGTCGGGCCTGACCGTGCGGACCGCGACGCCCATCGCCGGCTGACCACACGAGCCGGCGAGATCCGTGCCGAGCGTCGTCTCTTCGTGGCGGAGACGGGTCACGACCGACGAGGTCTCCGTTGCTCCGTAGAACTGGGCGAGCTCTGCGTGCGGAAAGACCTCGTGTGTCTGGCGTATCAACTCCGTCGCGATGGGTGAGCCCGCATGACCGAGCAGCCGCAACGACGACACGTCCCGGGGTCGGGCGCGCTGCTCTGCCACCAATGCAGCCAGCATGGTCGGAACTGGAAGGAAGATCGTCACGCGGTGCTGGGCGATGAGATCGAGACACAACGACGGATCGAATCGAGGAGCGATGACCGATTTCCCGCCGAGCCAGGCGAGACCTGTGAGCGGGGCGATGCCGGCGACATGGAACATCGCCGGCGCGGCAAGGAAGACATCGTCACTGACCAGTGAACAGGCGAGAGTCTTGTTGAACGCGTTGGCGACGAGGTTGCCGTGCGTCAGCATCACGCCTTTCGGAGCACCGGTGGTGCCGCCCGTGTAGAACAGAGCGGCGATGTCATCGGGACGGACCTCGGCCTGAATTCCACCGGCAGCATCTGCAAGGAGCTGCTCGTATCCGTCGGGCATGTCGACCACATGCTCGACGGGGTTGGCTTCTTCGCCTGGTTCGCGATCGGTCAGCAGCACTCGCGCTCCGCTGTGCCGCGCGATGTGGGCCAGCTCGGTGTGCGCCAACCGAGTGTTGAGCGGCACCAACACCATTCCCGCCGCCGGAACACCGAAGAATGCCTCGAGGAAACGGTGACTGTTCTCCGACAGCAAGGCGACCCGATCGCCGTGGTTCACGCCCACCTTTGCCAATCCCACACCCAGCCGGTCGCAACGCTCGGCCAGCTCCGCATAGGTGAACGCCTGTTCCCCGTCCGTCACGGCGACGCGGTCGCCGAAGCACTTGCGGGCGTACTCGAGGGGATCGGCCAGGGTCAGCATCCGCCGTGGAGACTACGTTCTCACCTGATGATCTCGCTGCCGCTGACCACGAGCAGGCTGAGCATTCGAATGATGCGATCGATGGATGTCGAGCGCTTCGTCGAGTACCGCAACCAACCGGATGTCGCCCGCTTCCAGGACTGGGAGGTGCCATTCACCGTCGACATGGGCAGGCGAGTGATCGACGAGCAGGCTGCGCTCGATGGCCCCACGAACGACGCCTGGGTCCAGTTGGCCGTCGAGCTGGCTGGAAGGACGATCGGCGACGTCGCCGTTGCGATCCATGACAGCGGGCGGCAGGCGACCATCGGGTATTCGATCATCACCGACGCGCAGGGCTACGGATACGCCACCGAGGCGGTCGGTGCGGTCGTCGATGCGCTGTTCGACGAGGCGAAAATCCATCGAATCGTCGCGTCGATCGATCCCGAGAACGGCGCGTCCAAGCGGGTGCTCGAGAAACTCGGATTCCGGTTCGAAGGCTGCTCACCGAGCTCGGCGTTCGTCCGTGGGGCGTGGGTCGGCGACGCCCACTTCGCGCTGCTGGACACGGAGCACGCGGCTCGTTCAGCCAGCTCGTTCAGTCCGGGTCGCGGCCGAACCTGAACTCGCTCGGCAGCTGTGGAAGCGACCCCAGCCAATGCCAGAGCTTGTCGACCTGAGGATCAAGATCGTCGATGCCACCTGAGTTGTCGACGACGAAATCGGCATCGCGCAACCGTTCTTCACGACTTGCCTGACGGGCGATCCGCGCCCGCGCGTCGCTCTCGCTGAAACCACGCGATGACACCAGCCGGTCCACCTGCGTCTCGACCGGCACGTCCACGACGATCTTGGCCTGAATGGCACCTGCCCGATTCTCGGTTAGCAGCGGGATGTCGAGCACGACCATCCGGTCTGTCGACGCGAGGCGATCGACCCGACGGGCGATCTCGGCGCGAACCGCCGGATGAACGATTGCGTTGAGGTCAGCGAGTGCGTCGGCATCTGCGAACACGATCTCCGCGAGCCTTGCGCGGAGCAACGACCCGTCGTCGTCGATCACGTCATCCCCGAAGCGGAGAGCGATCGCCTCCACAACAGCAGACCCTGCTAGCTGCACCTCGCGCGTGATCAGATCGGCGTCGACGATTTCAGCACCGCGAGCGGCGAGCATCGCGCTGACGGTCGACTTTCCCGATCCGATTCCGCCAGTGAGCCCCACCAGGATCATCCGCGCAATGTACAACGCACCGGCTCATCCGTCCGGCTCTCGGTATCATCTCGTCGATGGGAGAAGAAGTTGACCAGCGTTCACGCGGCAACGAACCTCCGCCACGCGATCAGCAGTCGCTGAGTTGGCCACTGGTCGAGCGCCGAAGGGTGCATGCCTCGCCGCCCGGCGGTGTCGAGCGACGCGCCTCACGCCCTTCACCCGATCCCCCGTCAGTTCCCAGTCTCTCGGCGGCGCCGCTGTGGCCCTTTCGCCTCGCCGCGTTAGCGGGAGCATTAGCGCGCGCCAGAGCCGATCTCGGTTGGGACAACTGGAAGATGATCGCCGCCGCGGTGATCGTCACGGTGTACGCCATCGTCACGTGTCTGCGCCCGGTGCCGTACCGAGACGACACCAAGGTGCGGATTCGCATCATTGCCGAGCAAGCCCTGCACCTGATCGTCGTGTTGGCGACCGGCGCCTGGGCGTCGCCGTTCGCACTGTGCCTCATCCCCTCGGGAATGCTTGCCGGCTTCGCCGCCGGCGGGTTCTTCAGTGCCCAACTCGGTGTCGCCGCGATCGCCGCGGTCACGGCAGTGCACGCCAACGAGGTCGGCGTCCGCGAGGGCCTTCGCGACGGTCTGCTGTGGACCGGCCTGCTCGGTCTGGTCGCGTTCACCAGTGGCCTCACACACCGCGCCGGTCTCGAAGCCGCACGTCAACAGCAACTCGCCCTCGACAGGGTCAGCCGACTTGCCGAGGCCAACTCGCTGCTGTTCTCGCTGCAGCGCGTGGCCCAGACGCTGCCTGCCTCGCTCGATCTCGACGATGTCCTGGACTCCACCGTTCAACGAATGCAGGCGATGGTCCGCCACGACGCGCTCTCGGTGTTCCTGGTCAATGCAACCGATCGCGCCGTGGAGCCCATCCGCGCCCTCGGCTTCACTCCGCCGTCATCGTTCCAACTCGATCGACTTCCCGAGGGTCTTCGCGCGGCCATGGATTCGCCGCGCACTGTCCGCATCGATGACCTCAGCTTTCGTGGCGGTGTGTCGGCATCGGCGCGCAGTGGCCTGTATGGCGCGCTTCGCGCTCGCGGCGCGCTCGTCGGGCTCATCGCAGTCGAGGCCGATCAGCCGGACTCGTTCGGTCAACAGCAGGCCGAGATCGTCCACGGCCTGACGGAGCCATTCGGCATCGCCATCGACAACGCCCGCATGTTCGGCCGCATCCGAACACTCGCCGCCGACGAAGAGCGTTCGCGCATCGC